>DASQWB010000027.1:0-10607 GCA_035640455.1 Gaiellaceae bacterium
GAGCTCGAGGATCGGGATCTGGATGTGCTGTTCGAGCACTGGACGGATCGTGAGGCGATTCGGATGGCGGCCTTTACCCCCGCCGATCCCGACGACCGCGGTGCCTTCGATGCACGGTGGGCAAGGATCAGACGCGACCAACACAACACGAACAGGGTCATCGAGACCGACGGCCGAGTGGTGGGTCACATCGCGAGTTTCGACCTCGAGGGTCAACGCGAGGTGACGTACTGGATCGGCCGGCAGTACTGGGGCCAGGGGATCGCGACTCGCACGCTGAAGGATTTTCTGACGAGGATCGAGACGACACGTCCGCTGTACGCCCGTGCGGCGAGCGACAACGCCGGCTCCATTCGCGTTCTCGAGAAATGTGGCTTTACGCGCGTCGGAGTTGATCGTGGTTTTGCGCACGGACGGAACGAGGAGACCGAGGAGGTCATCCTCCGACTCGATGCATGAACGTCGTTGCCCGTCCCTGCGGCAGTTCGCTTGCGTGCGCGAACGTCCTGTCACTCGGCGTGGGCGTGACGCTCCTGCTCAGCCCAGGCCGCTGTCGCCTTGTTTGACAACTAAGGTGGAGCCTTTATGTCTTTCACGTCCAGGCCGCGGCGGCTACCGTACTAGCGCGCCAGCAAGGCCCGAACGGCGAGGTAGAGGAAGGAGTTGGCCTTAGGCCAGTGCGTGCTCCACGGCTTCGTCGAAGCTGAGGGTGCGTCCTTCCGCTATTGCGGCCTGGAGGCGTGATCGGTCGAGTTGTTTGAGCGTTCGGGCGTATCGCTCGCGGTCGTGAGGCGGTAGCGGCAACGCGAGTTGCTCCTCCAACGACTGCGCCGCTCCCCAAAGGAGTCCGGCTCTGTCGGCCTCGCCGTCGGCGCCCGCCGCCGAAGCGAGACCGGCAAGTGCCCACGCGATGATGCGGCGGCCGTCGGCGAGTGGAGCGCTCAGCGCGATTGCTTCGCGGTACCGGTCTGCTGCGACGTCCGCTTGCTTTTGCTCGAGCGCGACGTCGCCAAGGCCGTGGAGGGACATCGCGGCTTGCTCGACTTCGCCTAACGCTGTGGCGACGGCGACGGCGTGCTCAAGCAGCTCCTTCGCTCGGCCATAGTTACCGCTCGCGCGCTCGAGCTCACCAAGGTTGTTGGTGACAATCCACTCGCCCCACCGGCGCTCGTCGCCCGGATCGGCCCAGCCGCGTGCGTCCCGGAGTGAGCGATACAGGCGGAGGCTCTCGGCGTAGAGGGCTCTCGCGGTGGCCGCGTCACCTTCCTGCGCTGCCGCGAGACCAAGGCCCGCGAGTGCACGCGCGCTTCCGACCTCGTCGCCGACCTGCCGGTACAAGTCGAGCGCCTGCTTCCAAAGCTCGCGGCTGCGGCCGACCTCAGGACCCAAACCAGCGACGTGGGCTGCTGCGTGGAGCGCCCGGGCGCGTACGAAGGCCGGGACCTCACCGCGCAGCGTGAGCGCCTTGTCCAGCCAAACGCGTAGCTCACGCGCCGTGGGTTGGAACCGCTCGGCGACCCACGCCAGCCGCAGCGCGATGTTCGGATCAGAACGCAATGCCCAGGTGATCGCCGCACGGAGGTTGTCGAGCTCGGGCGGCAGCAGCTGCAGCGCGACCTCGCGGGCCTCTCCGGACAGAGAGTCGACTTTCTCACCGAGCGCGAGGAAGTACTCGGCGTGTCGCCGCTCGAGCTCGGCGTGATCGACGGGGTCGAGGCGTTCGCATGCCAGCTGGCGGATCGTCTCCAACATCCAGAAGCGCCCCTTGCTGGAGGCGACGAGGTTCTTTTCGACGAGCGACTGCAGTACGTCGAGTTGAGCGCCCGCGACTTGTTCCGCGGCTTCGAGCGTCCACCCGCCGATGAACACCGCGAGCCGTGCGAAGAGCACGCACTCGCGCTCTTCGAGCAGCTGGTAGCTCCACTCGATCGTCGCGCGCAGCGCCCTTTGCCGCTCAGGCGCATCGCGTGCGCCGCCGGTGAGCAGCTCGAGGCTCTCGCCCAGACGCTCGACGATCTGCCGGGGCGTCAGCGATATCACGCGCGCCGCCGCCAATTCGAGCGCGAGCGGCAGTCCGTCGAGCCGGTGTGCAATCTCCGTCACGTGCTCGTCGGGCTGAAAGTGCGGTTTCATCTGACGTGCCCGTTGCGCGAAGAGCTCGACCGCATCCTCGAGCGGCAGCGTGGGTACCAGATAGTCCTGCTCGCCGCTCACGTTGAGGCGTTCGCGGCTGGTGGCGAGCAGGGATACGCGCGGCGCTCCCTTGAGCAGCTCGACGAACTCGGGTCCTGCAGCACGGAGCTGCTCGACGTTGTCGAGAACGAGCAGCTGCTCACGCGCCCCCAGCGCGGCTAGGAGCGCCTCGAGCGGCTGCTCGGTAAGCTCGACGCCGATCGCGCGCCCGATCGCGCCGAGAACGAGCCGCGGGTCACGCAGCGCCGATAGGTCGACGAATGCGGCACCGTTCGCGTACGACGCAGCTGCCTGCCGCGCCACCTCGAGGGCGAGCACGGTCTTCCCCGATCCGCCCGGACCCGTCAGCACCACCAACCTGGCCTCCTGCCGGAGCAGGAGGTCAAGAAGTTCCTGCAGCTCGCGTCGGCGACCGATCAACCCGCTCGGTGGCCGCGGTGGCATCTCGACCTTCTTTGTCGGCTCGGGTGCAGCGAGCTGCGGATCGTGCTGCAGAATTCGGCGCTCCAATTCGCGAAGCACCGGGCCGGGCTCGAGCCCAAACTCTTCGCGAAGCCGCACCCGCGTTTCCCCGTACACGGCGAGCGCCTCCGACTGTCGGCCACACCGATAGAGCGCGAGCATCGTCAGCGCCTGAAGGCCCTCGCGGGTCGGATGCTCGCGCGCGAGGCGGCGGATCTCCGGCAGCAGCTCCCTGTGGCGCCCGAGTTCGAGCTCGGCAGTCAGCCACTCCTCGAGACCGACCTTACGGAGCTCCTCGAGCCGATCGGCCTCGGAACGCGCCCAGTCCTCGTAAGCAAGGTCCCCGTAGGCCTGCCCGCGCCAGAGATCGAGTCCACGCCGTACCAGCGACCTCGCGAGCAGAGGGTTGCCTCCGCTCATCGCTTGTCGGGCGTCGTCGACGAGCTGCTCGAACCGCATCGCATCGACCGAGACGCGTTCCAGGTCGAGCGCATAGCCGTGTCCCGACGTGCGTATCGCCGCAGACGAACCAAGCGCTCGCCGTAGCCGCGACACGTAGATCTGCACGGCCTTCGCGCCCGACCTCGGCTGCTCCTCGGCCCACATCGCATCGAGCAGCTCGTCGGTCGAACGTGTCTCGCCCAGCTGTGTCGCAAGGGCCGCGATCAGCCGTCGCTGTTGCAGCGGGAGCGAAACGACAGCTCCGTCGGCCGCGAGCTCCACGGGTCCGAGAACGCGAATCTCCAGCATCGCTCCGATTCTCGCGCTGTCCGCGGGAATCGAGAAGTGACGTGTGATGCCGAGATGAAACCAGGCGCGTCGAACATCGCGCCGTCACGAGACGCAACACGATTCGCCCCGGAAGGAGAACACGATGCTAAACACGCTCACCAGGCGCTGGGTAGTCGGAGCGCTCGCATTGCTGAGCTCGGTCGGCGCGCTCACCGCCGCGGGCACAGCGTCCGCAGGTAGTCCCCCGATCGTCAACGACACGACCGTGACCAGGAACAGCTCCTCGGTCCAACCGGACACGAACCCCTGCACCGGAGCCCCGGCGATCAACCCCTCATCCGGCCAGGAAACCTTCCACATCACGGCCTTCGCGGACGGCACTATCCATGTGACCGCCGCGATCCACAGCGACTTCCTGGTCGACACGATCGATCCCGCCGGAGTCGACTTCAGCGGCCACGAGGCCGACACCTTCAGCTTCCAGGGCACGAACGGCGCCGCCACGACCGCCGTGACCTTCACGCCGGTATTGACTGGAACGGACGGCACGAGGCTGGTCGGCCATGAGGTCGGGCATTTCACCGTCACGGCCAACGGCGACGTCACCGTCTCCTTCGACCGCTTCACCTGGGTGAGAGGATGCCCCTGAGCCAGGACCGACGGTTCGGCGAGGGGGGCGGCCCGCTAACCGTCCCCCTCGTCTCCGCATCCGTTCCGGATGCACCACTCCGCCAGGCCTGAGGATTCCTGCTCAGGACGCGGGCGTGGGAGCGAAGACTTGGCGTTGGCAATGGTTTGCCACACGCTCGACATCAGCGGCGATGCCGTCGCGGCCGGGTGATTGTGAGGGGGGTGCACCGCCAGTTGCGAGTCGCTGTCGCCAGAAGCGGCGCGTTTGCAGCTATTTCTCAGCCACGCCGAGCTTGTCGGGTACGCAAATCCATCCGTCATGCCGCGCGGGCGTATTCGTGGATGAGTCCGCCGAGTCGGTCGCGTCGGTGGAGCTGATCTGGCGCGTTTGAACCGACGAGGCCTAGGCGGGGCCCAGGCATCGGTGGTGTCAGCCCGAGTGCGCGATGCGGCCTGTGGGTGTTGTAGGGGCATGAAGATCGCGGCGTGGGGGTTTCTGTGTCCGGTGCCGAGGTTAGCGTCATGGGTGGTTCCGGGACAGGGGCTTCTGGGAGAAGCGAGGTTGGGCAGGCCGCTGCTGTCACTATGGGCTGCGAGCCCGCTGTTTGTAGTTGGCCGCCCCTGCGACTGCCCGAGTGTGCCGCGCGCACGGATCGGTAGTTGTCGTTTCGCCCGCCTCGTCTCTCCGTCTTTGAGCGACTGGGAGGAGGTAGGGATGCGGTTCGTCGGCTTGGATGTGCACCGCGACTTCTGCGAGGTGGCGATCGCGGAGGGTGGTCGGGTGCGGCGCGCTCGGCGGGTGGAGACGACGCCGGCGGCGCTGGAGTTGTTCGCGCAGAGCCTGGCCGCCGACGACCAGGTCGCGCTCGAGGCGGCCGGGAACGCGCTCGCGATCGCGCGGATCATTGAGCCTCATGTGGGGCGGGTCGTGCTCGCGAACCCGAAGGCGGTCAAGAACGCGACGCGGTCGGCGAAGACGGACGCGCTGGACGCGCGCACGCTGGCGAGGCTGCTCGCGGCGGGCTTTCTGGCTGAGGTGTGGCCGCCGGACGAACGGACGCGGGTGCTTCGCAGGCGGATCTCGCGCCGGGCGCAGCTGGTGCGGCAGCGCACGCGGGAGAAGAACCAGGTGCACGCCATCCTGATCCGCAACCTGAGGGGGCGCGCGCCGGTGACCGACCTGTTTGGGAGCGCGGGCCGGCGCTGGCTGGCCGAGCAGGAGCTGCCGGTCGACGAGCGGGAGATGCTCGAGGCCTGCCTGCGCGGGATCGACTTTCTCGACCGCGAGGTCGCGGCGATCGATCGGGCGTTGGCCGAGCTTGTGCTCGCCTCAGCCGAGCTGCGCCGGCTGCTCACCCTCCCCGGCGTCAACGTTGTCGCCGCCTGCGCGCTGCTGGCAGCGATCGGCGACATCCGCCGCTTCCCCACCGCGCGCCAGCCGGTCGGCTACCTCGGCCTCGATCCGCGCGTGAGTCAATCTGGTGCGGAGCCGGCCCGGCACGGACGGATCAGCAAGCAGGGCCCCGGCGAGACGCGGCACGTGCTGGTCGAAGCGGCCTGGCACGCGGCGCGCAGCAGCGGACCGCTGCGCGCCTTCCACCAACGGATCGCCGCCCGCCGCGGCAGCAATATCGCCACCGTCGCGGTCGCACGCAAGCTCGCCCTGATCGCCTGGCACATGCTCAGCCGCGGCGAGGACTACGCCTTCGCCCGCCCTTCGCTCACCCGCGAGAAGATCCGCAAGCTCGAGCTCGCGACCGGCGCCGAACGACAGAAGGGAAAGCGGATCGGCGTCTGGGCCACCAGAGAGCAGCACCGGCTCGATAAGGAGCTCGCCGCCCGGGCCGAGATCGCCTACCGCCGCCTCGTCCAAGACCGGCAGCCCGCGATCAGCAAGGGCACGGGTGCCGCACCGGGGCGCGCATCTCGTGGGCCGTCAAGCGGCCAAGCAGCGCGGCAGGAGCAAGCCCCACCCCTGCGCTTTAGCACGCGGTCACCCGCGCCCACCGGCACTCTCGCAAAGGAGCCGCCCACCGTCCAGCCGACTTGACTTACATCCGTAGTGGCGGACGTAGACGCGCAGGACGTGGGTGAGCTGCCGTTGGCCGACGATCAGGAGTCGGTCGAGGCACTCGCGGCGGACGCTGCCGACCCAGCGCTCCACATGGGCGTTCGCGTTTGGCGCGCGGACAGGAGTGCGGATTACCTTGATGCTCTCGCTCGCTAGGAGGGCGTCGAAGGCGCGCGGGAACTTCGTGTCGCGGTCATGGATCAGGAAGCGCACCCGCTGGCCACGGTCGTCGAGCTCCATCAGCACGTTCCGGGCCTGCTGCAGCATCCAGGCGGTGTCCGGGTTGGAGGTGCAGGCGACGAACTCGACCCGGCGGGTAGCGAGGGAGAGGAAGACGAGCACATACAGTCGCTTCAGCCGTACCGTCTCGACGGTGAAGAAGTCGGCCACGAGCATCGTCGCTGCCTGCGCTCGCAGGAACGAGCGTCAGCTCAGCCGGTCACGCTCTGGTGCCGGCGGCATCCCCGCCGCCTTCAGCAGCTTCCGCACGGTGGTCGCCGAGACGACGATCGCGAGCTGCTGGAGTTCGCCCACGATCCGCTTGTAGCCCCAGGACGGGTTCTCGCGCGCGAGCCGGAGCACCAACCCGCGCAGCTCGGGCGCAAGTGGTGGCCTACCCGGACCCGCCGACTCATACGTCCACCGGCGAGCTACCAGCCGCCGGTGCCAGCACAACAGCGTCTCCGGTCGAACGATGAAAGCACGCCAAGCGTGCCGAGGAAGCAGCCGGCTGAGCGCCACGAATAGCAGCCGATCCACCGGCGAGAGCCGAGGCCGGGAGACCTGCCGGCGCAGGATCGACAGCTCATGGCGCAACACGAGAATCTCCAGCTCCTTTGAGCGCTCGCCACGACCAAACAGCACGACCAGCTCGAGCACGCGGCGGATGACGACGTACGCCAACGACCAGAACAAACACACCTCCAGGGGTGGGGAGACCGACGTTTGCGCGCCGCCACGAAGACAGCTCCCGAACCTCCCGATCGAATATGTGCACCGGACACGCATCAGGATCGCGCGCGCGAGCACCTGATCGCGCCGCACCTCGCAACCCGTGACCACCGACGCAGAGGGTGTTCCTCTCCTTCAGCGCCCGCGCCTCGCTGCGGACGGCCAGTCCTACAGGCGAGAATGCCGGCGACTCGCGTACTCGTCGTGGCGACGCCACCGTCGAGGCGCAGGTCGCGCCCGTCTTCCCGAAGCAATCCCGCTGGCCCCCTCGACTGCGGTCGAGGCGACCTCGCGGGCTTGGCCGAGATCACAGCTCGAGCTTCAGTAGCCGACATCACGCAAACTTCGGTCTGACGGGAAGCTCCCGGGTTTCATCATTCATGGGCCCGATCACCAAGGCGGTTCGGTCTGCCGCCGACCAGCACTCCGGGACCCGGGGGTGCACAAATACGATCTCGCTGCAAATCAGGTGAATGCCATCGCGGTGACTGGCTTTGTGCACCCCAGGGGTAGGAACGGCGAGCGTGACCAGCTCGCCAAGCCCGAGCCTGCAAGCGACACCGGACGGCGTTAAGGTCACGCCTCTCCTCTAGATCGCGAGGAAAGGGAAGGATGCGGTGGCGCGGAGGGCGATCTTCGGAACAATTTCTCGCAACACCAGATCCCCGACGACGAACAGCGGCCTCGGCGGTTCTGCGCTCTACCATCGCGCGACGCGGCCTGATCGTTGCGATGCCCGCATCAACGAGGTCGTCAAGCAGAACGCACTCGCGGGCGAACCGCACGACCGCGCAACATTGGCGCGGGCGGCGACGCGGACGAGGCGTCGAAATGCGACAAGCCAGTCACAAATCTCTCAGGAAAGGATGTTCGGACGATGTGGACTCTCATGCTGACGAATAACTACCATTCGACCGTTATCGCCACCGACAACGAAGGCAACCATAACGTCAATCCAAACAGCCAATACCAAAACGCCACGCCGCTCGGGAATGCCTATCTCACAATCCCCGGCTTGGGCCAAGCGAACTTCATCGACATCGCCGACAGCCACATCGGCGGTGACGGGCCCGAGACCTGGGGTGTCCTGATCAACTATCAAGGCGAGGCATGGGTCTTCCGCTACGAAGGCGGCGGCGAACTGAGCGCGACGCTCACCAGCTACGGCGTCTTGCAAATCAGTAGCACCTTCAGCACGCGCGAAGTCGAACTGCCACCGATCACCGGGCCCGAAAGCTGACCGCGAGATCGACGACGAGCAGGTAGTCGAGCTGCTCGAGGCGGGATCCATGGCAGCCCGACTGCGAGCCCGCGCGGCCTCGATCGCTCCTCGCAGGCACTCAGCCGCCAAGGACCTTCCCTCAAGATAGGTGTCGCATGAGCTCGGTCTGCCCTGCGGCAGCGCTGGCGTAGCGGACCCGGGTTAACGCGCCGCCCGTGGGGTGCACAAACTCGGTCCCGGGGCTCGCAATGGCGTGATTTGCAGTGGGGATCGAATTTTCTGCACCTCACGGGTTGGGCCAAGCGAATGATCCTGGCCGCGCCGGCGCTCGCGCTCTGCGTGGCACGCGCCGATCTCACCTTGGACCGCGGGAGGGATTCGAACCCTCAAGCCCCTTTCGGAGCTAACGCCTTATCAGGGCGCCGCTTTAGGCCGGACGGTCACCGCTCCGCGAACGGAACCTCGGAGGCAGGGCAGACCGTCGCCTCCGACCAGAGTCTAGCCCTTCAACCGCGAGGGCCGTGTGCGCAAATTGCGGGCAGACCGAATTAATACCCCACGCGATCGAGCATCGGCGCAATGGTGGTTTTCCTTCAGGCCCATGGGGTGCACAAATACGATCTCGCTGTAAATCGCGATCGCGGTGGCTGAGTTTGTGCAGCCCAGAGCCGAGGAACCCTCTGGCTCGCGACGTCGCCCGCACGGGGCAGCGAGCCGCTGATCGAGGTGCCGCTCCAAGCCGACGCTGTCGAGCTTCGGCGGCATCGCGCCCCCGACGACCTTAAACAGCTGGTTCCGCGCGTTAGTCGCGGAAGAGACACCTGGCTCCACACTCTTGGGCTGAGCGCTGGTCGTGACCCACACGGTGCCCTGTTCGGGCAGGTTGTGGGCGATCGCGTTGTGCACGAGGTTCGTGCTCAGCTGCAGCAGGAGCGCGTGTGAGCCGATGGTGGGGGTCGTGTCGCCGGAGGTCTCGATGGTGAGGCCGCGTTTCTCTGCGAGGGGGAGGAGCGTTTCGGTGGCTTCTTCCGCTATGAGGGACAGGTCGACGTGTTCTCGGGTGAAGGACCGTTGGTCGGCGCGGCTGAGCAGGAGCAATGCTTCGGTGAGGTCGATCGCTCGGGTGTTGACGGCGTGGAGGCGGTCGACGAGTTCGCCGTTGTCGCGGTTCGGATCGTTGCGGGCCACGTCGAGAAGTGTCTGCGTGATCGCCAGCGGGGTGCGCAGTTCGTGGGAGGCATTGGCTGCGAATCTCTGCTGTTCGGCGATGTGTGCTTCGAGCCGCGCGAGCATGGTGTCGAAGGCGTCGGCGAGTTCGCGGAACTCGTCTTTGCGGCCGTCCAGTTCGATTCGGTGGGAGAGCGATCCGTCCGCGGCCATGCGTGTTGCGTCCGTGATGCGAGTCAGAGGGGCGAGCATGCGGCCGGCGAGAAGCCACCCTCCCACGAGACCGAACACCAGCAGGAACGTCATCACGATGGCTGCGATCGGAGCGAAATAGCGCAGGAGGTCGGCGTGGCTTTGCACGATGAAGATCACACCAGGGTGCACACCACGCGAAAGGGAGAAATACCCGGCGGCGAGGAGCACGGTGCCAGCGAGCATGAGGAATCCGGCGTAGCTGAGGGTGAGTTTGAGGCGAACGCTCAACCCAGGGGCTCTATCCACGCTCTTCTCCCTCACGCTCGGTGTCTGATTGAGTGTCGATGCGGTACCCGGCGCCGGCCACCGTGGCGATGATCCAGGGCTCGCCGAGCCGTTTGCGCAGTCCCGAGACCGTGATGCGCACGGCGTTGGTGAATGGGTCTGCGTTCTCGTCCCACGCTCGCGCTAGGAGCTCTTCGGCGCTGACGACACCGCCTTCGGCGGCGACGAGAACTTCGAGCACGGCGAACTGCTTGCGGGTCAGCGCGACGTAGCGGCCGTCGCGGTAGACCTCTCGGCGGAACGGATCCAGCCGCAGGCCTGCGATCTCCCGCACGGGTGGCCTGTTGTACGCGCGCCTGCGGTCGAGCGCTCTGAGACGGAGCACGAGCTCTCGGAGCTCGAACGGCTTCGTGAGGTAGTCGTCGGCGCCGAGCTCGAACCCGGTCGCTTTGTCGTCGAGTCGGTCGGCGGCGGTGAGCATGAGGATCGGCATGTCGCTGCCGGAGGCGACGATGCGTTCGGCGATCTCGTCGCCGGAGGGGCCGGGAATGTCTCGGTCGAGGACGGCGATGTCGTAGGCGTTGACGCTCAGCAGCACCAAAGCGGTGTCGCCGTCGCCGGCGATGTCTGCCGCGATCGCTTCCAGGCGTAGGCCATCGCGGATGGCTTCTGCCATGTAGGGCTCGTCCTCGACGATCA
>DASQWB010000028.1:0-8142 GCA_035640455.1 Gaiellaceae bacterium
GCGGCTCGGGATCCCCTGCGAGTTCCACCACCACGAGGTCGCCTCCGGCGGGCAGTGCGAGATCGACCTCCGCTTCCAGACGCTCACCCGCATGGCCGATCAGGTCATGACCTACAAGTACGTGGTGAAGAACGTCGCGCGTGCGGCGGGCAAGACCGTGACGTTCATGCCCAAACCGATCTTCGGCGACAACGGCTCGGGCATGCACTGCCACCAGTCGCTCTGGAAGGCCGGGGCGCCGCTCATGGCGGACGCATCCGGCTACGCGGGACTGTCGCAGCTCGCGCGGGGGTATGTCGGCGGCCTGCTCGCCCACGCGCCGGCGCTGCTCGCGTTCTGCGCGCCGACGACGAACTCGTACCGGCGGCTCGTCCCGGGCTACGAAGCGCCCGTGAACCTCGTCTACTCGCGGCGCAACCGCTCGGCGTGCATTCGCATCCCGATGTACTCGGAGTCGCCGAAGGCGAAGCGGATCGAGTTCCGCTGCCCCGACTCGTCGGCGAACCCCTACCTCGCCTTCGCGGCGATGCTGATGGCCGGGATCGACGGGATCGAGCGAGGGTTGGATCCGGGCGCGCCCGCCGACTACGACCTCTTCGAGGAGTCCCATGGCGACGTGGCCCAGGTGCCCGAGTCGCTCGGCGAGGCGTTGGACGCACTCGAAGCCGATCACGAGTTCCTCCTTGCGGGCGGCGTCTTCTCGGAGGAGCTGATCCGGACCTGGATCGACTACAAGCGCGAGAACGAGGTCGACGTCGTGCGGCTCCGCCCGCACCCGGCCGAGTTCTCCCTGTACTTCGACTGCTAGGCGCGGGTGGCGGCGACACCCGCGGTTGAGATCCGCGACCTCCGAGCCGGGGACTGGCCGGAGGTCGCGGCCATCTACGAGGTCGGGATCCGGACCGGGAACGCGACCTTCGAGACGGCCGTGCCCGGGTGGGAGGAGTGGGACGCGGCGCACCTCACGGGTCATCGCCTGGTCGCCGTGGGTGCCGGAGCCGTGGTGGGCTGGGCAGCGCTTGCGCCCGCCTCGGCGCGCGCGTGCTACACGGGCGTCGCGGAGGACAGCGTCTACGTGGCGCGCAGGTGGCAGGGCCGCGGCGTGGGCCGGACGCTGCTGGCGAAGCTCGTCCGCGACGCCGAGGGCGCCGGGCTCTGGACGCTCCAGACGTCGATCTTCCCCGAGAACTGCGCGAGCCTCGCCCTCCACTGCCGCTGCGGCTTCCGTGTCGTCGGCGTGCGCGAGCGGATCGCGAGGCTCGACGGCGTGTGGCGCGATACGCTCCTGCTCGAGCGGCGAGCCGGGGCGGTCCCGTCCCTATCCCCCACCCACCCCGGGGAGGACACTTCGAGGGTAGCCGCCGCCGCCGCGCGCGATCGTGCCGATTCTGCGCCGATTTCCAGCGGGGCGGCGTGATCAAGGTCGAGGCGATCGTGCTCCGCGAGCGGGTCGAGCTCGTCATCGACGCGGTCGAGGACGAGACGGGGCACGTCGGCGTCACCGTCGTCGAGGCCGTCGGCCACGGCCGGGAGCGCGGGATCACGCACGAGTACCGCGGCCGCGTCTTCGAGTCGCGCTTCCTCCCCAAGGCGCAGCTCACGTTCGTCGTCGACGACGGCCTCGTCCCCGCTGTCGTCAGGGCGATCGCCGACGCGGCCCGGAGCGGCAACGAGTCCGGCGACGGCCTCGTCTGGAGCTCGCCCGTCGCGAATGTCACCCACCATCGAACCGGCAAGCGCCTCGAGGAGGTCGAAAGACGATGAAGAACGCGGACCTCGTCGTCGCCGCGAACACGATCTGGGTCGTCGTCGCGGCCGTCCTCGTGATGTTCATGCAGGCCGGCTTCGCCTTCCTCGAGGCGGGCCTGACCCGGATGAAGAACGCCGCGCACATCGCGGGCAAGAACGTCCTCGTCTTCGGCGTCTGCTCGCTCGTCTACTGGGCGGTCGGCTTCGGGCTCGCGTTCGGCGACGGCAACGCTCTCGCCGGCACCCACGGCTTCTTTCCCTCCTCGGATGCGCTCGTCGCCGTCGGCACGGCGCCGTTCTCCTTCTTCACCGGCGTACCAGGCGCGGCGGGCTACCTCTTCGAGGTCGTCTTCGCCGGAGTCTCGCTCGCCATCGTCTGGGGCGCGATGGCCGAGCGAGCCAAGCTGTGGGTCTACTTCGCCTTCGGCGCGGTCTTCACCGTCCTCTACTCGATCACGTCGCACTGGGTCTGGCACCCGAGCGGCTGGCTTTTCTCGCTCGGCATGCAGGACTTCGCCGGCTCGACGGTCGTCCACTACCAGGGCGCCCTCGCGGCGCTCGCCGGCGCGCTCCTCCTCGGCCCCCGAATCGGCAAGTTCGGTCGCGACGGCCGCGCCAACCCGATTCCCGGCCACAACATGCCCTACGCCGTCCTCGGGACGATCATCCTCTGGTTCGGCTGGTTCGGCTTCAATCCCGGCTCGACGCTCGGCGTCGTCACCGGCGACCGCGTCGGCTACTTCGGCTACGTCGCGCTGACGACGAACCTCGCCGCGGCCGCGGGCGCGCTCGGCGGCGTCGCGACCGCATGGGCCGTCCTCCGCAAGCCGGACGTCTCGATGATGCTGAACGGCGCCCTCGCCGCCCTCGTCGCGATCACCGCCGCCTGCGGATTCGTCGCGCCGTGGGCAGCGATCGTCATCGGGCTCGCCTCCGGCTTCCTCGCCGTGACGGGCGTCCTGGTCGTCGAGCGGCTCGGCATCGACGACCCGATCGGCGCCGTCGCCGTCCACGGCGCCTCCGGCGTCTGGGGAACGGTCGCCACCGGCCTCTTCGCCGTCCCGACGCTCGCGGCCAACCTCGGAACCGGCTCGGGCGGCTTCGTCTACACGGGCTCGCTGCACCAGGTCTGGGTGCAGCTCGTCGGCCTCGCCGCCGTCGGCGCGTTCACCTTCTCGGCGTCGTTCGGCGCCCTCTGGACGATGAAGCGGCTGTGGGGAATCCGAGTCGAGCCGCACGTCGAGACGTCGGGCCTCGACGTGTCCGAGCACGGCATGTGGGGCTATCCGGAGTTCTACATCCCGGTCCCCGGCGGCTACGGCACCGAGGCGCACCGCCACCTGCTCGGGCACGCCCACCCTCACCGGGCGCAGGCCGAGCCTGAGGCTGCCTGAGCCGCGTGCGCTACCGCTTCGTCGACTGCCGCTGGGACCTCGCCGATCCCGAAGCCGGGCGCCGCGCCTATCTCGCCGGCCACATCCCGGGCGCCGTCTTCCTCGACGTCGAGCGCGACCTCTCCGCGCCTCCGGGAGCCGGCGGCCGCCACCCGCTGCCGGGCGCCGAGGGCTTCGCCGCAGCAGCCTCGCGAGCCGGGATCTGCCCGGGTATCTTCGTCGTCGCCTACGGCTCGGCGGGCGGCGCGGAACGGCTCTGGTGGCTGCTCCGCCACTTCGGGCACGACGACTGTGCCATCCTCGACCTCGCCGGCTGGCACGGCCCGCTCCGGCAAGGCGAGGAGACGGTCGAGCCCGAGCCGTTCGTGCCTCGGCCCCGCACTGGCGACACGATCGACGCCGAGGAGCTCGAGCGGCGCCGCGGCAGCCTCGTCGTCGTCGACGCGCGCGTTCCGTCGCGCTTCCGCGGGGAGCCGAACCCGATCGACCGCGTCCCGGGGCGGATCCCCGGCGCGCTGAACGCTCCCTGGAACGAGCCGCTGCCCGACCTCCCGCCGGGCGAGCTCGTCGCCTACTGCGGCTCGGGCGTTACGGCGTGCGTCGTCCTCCACCGGCTCGCGCTCGCCGGCCGCGAAGGCCACCTCTATCCCGGCTCCTGGAGCGAGTGGGAGCAGCTCGACCTGCCGGTCGAGCGCGGCTGAGGCGCCGGCTCGGCGGTGCCGACATCCAGGACGTGCGGGCTCTGCCTGCGCGTCCGTCTGAAACGACCGGTCGACAGAATCGAGGTGGCTCGGAAAGCGCCCTAGGCGGCGGTCAGCTTGCCGAGGTAGGGCTGCCAGCCGCGCGGGATGTCCGGCGCCGCGAGGCGGATGAAGAGGACCGGCGTCGGCGGCCGCGGCGGGTGGCGCAGCACGAGGCCGGCCTCCTCGAGCAGGCGGTCTCCCTTCCGCAGGTTGCAGGGCGCGCAGGAGGTGACGACGTTCTCCCACACCGAGTCGCCGCCGCGGCTTCGCGGCACAACGTGGTCGAGCGTCAGCCGCCCGCCCGTCGAGCCGCAGTAGACGCAGCGCCAGCTGTCGCGCGCGAAGAGCGCCCTCCGGGAGATCTTCCGCTGGACGGCGCGCGGGACACGGACGTACGTGACGAGCCGGATCACGTGCGGCCACGGGAAGGTCTTGGACGCCGACGCGAGCGGCCGGTCGAGGCGCTCGATCACCTCGGCCTTGCCCTTGTAGACGAGCACGTGCGCACGCCGAACCGAGCACACGTTCAGCGGCTCGTAGCTCGCGTTCAGGACGAGAACCTGCTGCATCGGTCGAGAATTTAGCAGCGGCCTACGAGGTTTCGGAACCCTGGAGGTCGGCTCTGCCGAGCCGGCGCCTCAATGCGCCATCGCGCGCTCGACCGCCTCCTGCTCCTCCGGGGAGAGCGCGACCGGCGCGCGGCCGCGGTCGAGCTCCTTCACGTAGATGCGCGCGTAGTCGCGGCCCTGGATCGCGCTGAGGACGACCCCCGATCGCCCCGCGTCGAGCAGCGCCACCGAGGCCGACTGGTGGCCGCCGGTGTCGTGGTAGGCGTCGTAGCGGACGATCGAGGTCTTCGACACCGACTCGTCTACGCGCCGGTCGACCCTCGTGAGAGCGGCCGCCACCTCGTCGACCGCGCGGTGGAGATCGTCGATGCGCCCCTGGAGCGAGACGGCGAAGTCGACGAGGTCACTCTTGCCGCCGCCGAGCAGCACCGACTGCGCGACGCGCACCCGCCGGAGCTCCCGCCATGCCAGAAGCGCGAACACGAAGGCGAGCAGCGCGCCCGCTCCGGCCGCGATCGCGATCCACGCCGCTGCGTCGCTCGACAAGCTCATGGCGCCTGATGGTAGGCGCTAACCGGCGCCGAAGGAGACTGAGGCGCCGCTTGCGGCGCCGACCATCAGGACGTGGGGGCTTCGCCGCGCGTCCGTCTGAAATGACCGGTCGACCCGACGGAACTACGCGCCAAACGAAAATATGACCGGATAGGTGGCCGTGTTGTTCGAGAACGTCTTTTCGGCCCGGACCGGCCCCGCTTGCACCTTGATCTTCGTCGGCGTCGAGAACGGCGGCTGCTCGGTGATGTGGAACGTGAAGGTTTCCGTCGCGCCGACGTCGATGAGGCTGATCGTGCCGCGCTTGACGATCGGGTTCGGCGTCTTCTGGATCGTGAGCGTGACGGGAACCTTCACTTCCTGCGCCTCGCCGGTGTTCTTCACCGTGACCTCGAAGGCCAGCTGCGGCGAGGCCGTGATCGTCGTCTCGCGCGTCGGCGAGAGTTGCTCGCCGCCGGGGAGGACGCGCGTCGACTCGAGCCCGACGCCGTGGACGCCCGTCGGCGTCGTCTGCGGCGAGGTGGCCCCGTGCACACGCTGCCAGACGGGAATCATCGAGCGCGTGCTCGCGAGGTCGGCGTCGACGAGCACCTTCGAGTTGGGCACCGACACGCCGGTGACGTCCTGGCGCTTGAGCTCCTGGAGCGACGGGCGCCGGAAGTAGAAGTCCCAGTTCACGTCGCTCGCGACGAGGAGCTGGGCCTGCCCGGCGAGGAGCTGACCCGCCGCGGAGGCGTTCTTCGACTTCGCAGTGTGCTGGAACGCGTCGGCGAGCCGCGAGATGCCGCTCGCCCGCAGCTGGAGCACCTCGACGAGGGCCTGGTGCTCCACACGGAGCGGGCCCGGCGGGTCGATCTGCTGCGCGCGGTCGGCGTACTGCGACTGCTGCCGGGCGAGCCCGAGGAGCTTCGTCTCGAGGTCGGCCTCCTTGATCCCAGGCGTCGTGAGCGCGTCGTTCAGCTGCCGGCCGACGCCGGCCGACCCGCTCGCGATCGCCCGGACGTCGCCCATGTAGTTCGCGTACTCGCTGTGCTTGCTCGAGCCGCGGCAGCTCTTGACGACGAAGACGAGGATGACGACGAGGAAGATCGCGAACGCGACGAGCCCGACGAGGCGGAGGAGCCGTGTCGCCTCGGCAGGTGTCCGCAGCGGAGGGCGCTGTGGACGGCGCGGGCCTCGCGGGCCGCGCGGGCCGCCGCCGTCGCGCGGAGGCCGACGGCGTTGCGTCGTCTCCTGCGTCTCCGGCTCGTCGAAGAAGTCGAACTCGATGTCGGAGTCGCGCTCGGTCATGGCGCTCGCGCCCCGCAGGCGCCGGCCAACTCTACCGAGTCGCCCGGCGCGTAAAGGAATTGGACCTACTCCGGCCGAACCGTGGCTGGAATGGCCGAGGCCGCTTCAGCCGTCGCCCCGCGCGAGCTCGTGCTCGACCGCTACCGGCCGCTGCGGCCGCTCGGGACGGGCGGCTCGGGCTCGGTCTGGCTCGCCCGCGACGAGCACACGGGGCTCGACGTCGCGCTGAAGGTCGTCGCCCGCGACGGCAAGTCCGGTCACCGGGCCGAGCGCGAGGCCGCCGTCGCGGCGCGTCTGCGCCACGAGCGCTGCCTGCGTGCGTACGCGTGCGGGAGCGACGCGCGCCACGTCTACATCGCCTACGAGTACGCACCGGGGCGGACGCTGCGCGACGCGCTCCGCGCCGGCGAGGTTCGCGACGCCGACGCGGTCGAGACGGTGGCGCAGGTCCTCGAGGGGCTCGCGCACGCGCACGCGCGAGGCGTCGTCCACCGCGACGTGAAGCCGGCCAACGTGCTGCTTGCCGACGGCGACGAGGTGTCGGTGCGGCTGCTCGACTTCGGGCTCGCCCAGACCGAGGACGCCGAGACCCTGACCGCGGTCGGCGACGTGCCGGGGACCCTCGCCTACATCCCGCCCGAGCGCCTCGCCGGCCAGGTCTCGGGGGCTGCGGGAGACGTCTGGGCCGTCGGCGTCCTCCTGTGGGAGGCGCTCGCGGGATTCCATCCGTTCTGGACGTCGTCGCCGCTCGAGACGGCACGCGCGATCGAGCGTGGCGCGCCGCCGCTCGCGAGCGCCCGGCCGGAGCTTCCGCGGATGCTCCTCACCGCCGTCGACGCCGCCCTCGCCCCCGACCCGGCAAGACGACCATCGGCTGCGGCGCTCGCGCGGACGCTTCGCGAGGCGCTCGAGGAGCGGGCGCGGCGGCGGGCGGCGCCTCGGTACAGGTTGGCCTGGCCTCGTGCGGAGAGCTACTCGGGGCCGGCGCTCGCGGCGCTCGTCGCCGGCTGGATCGCCGCCGTGCTGCCGTTCTACCCGGGCGGCTGGTGGATCGGGCTCGCGCTCCTCGCCGCGCTGCTCGCCGCCGTCCGGCCGCGGATCGGGCTCGCCTTCGCGCTCGCCGTGCCGCTCTTCCCGCTCGGGAACCTCTCGCTCGGGCTGGCGCTGCTCTGGGCCGGGCTCGCGCTCGGGTGGCTCGCGCTCACCGCCCGCGAGCCAAGAAGCGGACTCCTCTTCGCCGCCGGGCCGCTCCTCGCCCCGCTGGCCGCGCTCGGCTTCCTGCCGCTCCTCGCGGCGCGCACAGTCCGCTCGCCGGTGCGCCGCTTCGCGCACGCCTTCGCCGCGGTCCTCGCCGCCGCCGTCACGGCGGGGATCCGCGGCGTCGACCTCCCGTTCGCGGGCGCCCGCGCCCACGTGAGCCTCGCAGGCGCCGAGAGCGTCACCGGGGTCACCGGCTCGCTCGCGCGGGTCGTCCTCGACCACGCCGGCCTCGGCCTCGCCGCGCTCGTCCTCGGGCTCACGGCGGCGCTGCTGCCGAGCCTGCGCAAGCGAGGCCCGTGGGGAATCGCAGGCGCTGGCGCGCTTCTGCTCGCGCCGCTCGTCGTCGCTCCAGCCGCCGCCGCAGTGCCGGTCGTCGCGACGGCGTGGCTCACGTGCGCGGCGCTCGTGGCGCTTCGCCAGAATTAGGGATCCCGGGAAAGGGGGAAGAACCCCGTCATGTCGTTCCTCCGGTCGATCGAGCAGCGCGTCGAGGGCCTCATCGAAGGCGCCTTCGGCCGCGCCTTCCGCACGCACGTCCAGCCGGTCGAGCTGGCGCGGAAGCTGACGAAGGAGATGGACGACCAC
>DASQWB010000029.1:0-16110 GCA_035640455.1 Gaiellaceae bacterium
CTTCGTCCTGAAGACGCCGCGCCCCGGCGAAGCGTGGATCCTGAACGGCCTCGAGCCGAAGTACGACATCTACCCGCACGACAACCGCTGGCAGGGAGTGCTCGTCCACGCGACGCCGCGCGGTGTCTCCGCGTGCCAAGCCCGGATCACGCGGCGAGCCTGGATCGGCGGCTTTACGAGCAACACGCCGTGGTACATGCCGACGATCGTCCGAGCGCGGTGCGGCCGGCTGGCCCTGTCAGCGAAGGCGCCGCGCCCGTGGCTGGTCGGCGGCTTCCTCGGCGGCGTCGGCGGCAGCGCCCCGCTCCCCGGCGGCGCCGGCTGGATCGAGCACGGCGTGCCTCAGATGCCGAACACGTAACGAGCTCGCGGCGCCGGCACGAACCGCGCGTGGCCGCCGACATGCAGGTTCACGCAAACTTGGAAGATGCAAAAGCTCTCGCTTCCGCCAATCTCGATCGACTGGAACCGCATCGAATCAGCGACGGACCGTCTTCCCTTTGACTGCCTAGGCTGGGAGCTCATAGCCCGTGCTGGCCAACTCGGCGAGCGAGTCGTGGACACCACAGGTCTGGATGACCGTGGGAACCGAAGCCCGCTGACGATGGACGAGGCCGTCATTGGCGGCCTATTCGTGCGGATGACCAAGCTTCTTCGCGGGCTCTTTGACGCTAGCCAAGCGGAGGAGTCCGAGGTTCACCAGATTGTTGCCCGCTGCGTTGTGGAGACTGCTGTGAACCTCCGTTGGCTTTTGCTGCAGGACGATCCTGAGGAGTACAAGCGCTTTCGAGCGGATTCGTTCGTCACGTGGCGGAAGTGGCTCGACAGGACGCGCGCAACTGGCGATGCCAAGCTCGACGCGATGACGGACCGTATAAAGGAGCACGTCAAGAACGAACTCGCGGTCGCCGGCCTTACTTGGGCAGATATCCCAAAGCAGGCTGGAAGGTGGGGACGTGGCAGCTTCCGCCAGCGACTCGCAGACCTGAACATCGAAGACCTGTATCTGGCTCTCTTCGCAACGCACAGCTACTACGTTCATGGCTCATGGCACGAGCTGCGCGCATTCCACCTCAAGACGGAAGAGGATGGGCTTCACCTCGACCCGACCTTTGGCGACCTAGCACCGACAACCTCATACGAGGTGACAATCGCTTCTTTGCAGGCGGCATGCGACTACGTCAAGGCGATGCCTGTGCCCTCCGCCACGGCGAACGATGTAATCACCGCCGCAGAACCAACCATCGACGCGTGCGTCCGCCTCGGGGCTGCGTTTGCCGACTACGTGTCTAGGGGTGGGCTCGACCCCCTTTTTGAGCGCCACCGCACCTAGTATTGCCGAGTTGGGGGCTCCGGACGTTAGATCACGTCAACATTTGCGAGAAGTTCATCGATCGCCGCACGTAGGTCTTTCAAGACCGGATAGCGCAAGGCGCAGTCGACGCTCTCTCCTCCCCAAGAGAGAAGACTTAGCAGAGCCATATCCTCCTGACTCCGCGAAGGCATCGTGATAACGGTTGTCTTCTGCAGCGCGAACCCCTTAATGATACGGCGCTCTTCTAACTCGATTCTTTCCTTGCGAAGGGGATGCCTGGTCATGGTTGCTCCCTTCGATTGCAGCGCTGATGTTCTGGCATTTCCTAAGGAGGAACTCGAGCTCAAGCGATCAGGCGCTCAAACGCGCGCCGGAAAGCTATCTCCCAACAGTCGGTGCCACGCGCGAGGGTCAGATCAGCGCCGTGCAGCGTTAGCAGCAGCCGCCGCAGTGCCGATTTGCGCGCGGAACTCTTCGGAAAGTGCGTCTGAGGCCACGCGCGAGCGAGGTTCTCGCTCGGTAGCGACGGGTTTCGGACAATCGGGACTCGCTGTCGTGAGCGCAAGTAACGGTCGAGCCGAACCAGCGTCTCGGCGACAATGTCCGCGTCGGGTCGCCAGCCGGCCCAGCCCAATGGCGGCAAAAGCCTTGCCATACTCGGTCCGGCGCCGGTCGCGGTTCTCCCTTACCCGAACGAGCGTCTGCGCGCCAAGCGTTGCTGCCGCACCAATTAGGGCGACAGCGATACCCCAAAGGGGCGAAACGGTAGCCAGCGGTACCACGGCATCACGCTAGCGCCGCCGACGGATGAAGGAAGCGGCCAGGGCCTTGCGGAGCCCGAGTGTTCCCTTCTTCGGCTCCCGGCCGCGGCGAGCCGCGGCCGGGAGCCGCGTCGGGACTACGCCGAGACGGGAGCCGGCGTTGCCTCCGGAACCGCGGACGGCTCGCCGGGCTCGAAGCGCGGCAGCCACTCCAGCCACCGCGGCAGGTACCAGTTCCGGGCGCCGAGCAGCTTCATCGTCGCGGGCAGGAGCAGAGCGCGGATCACCGTCGCGTCGAGGAGGACGGCCGCTGCGAGGCCCACGCCGGCCTGCTTGAGCTCGAGCGACGAGAGCGTCCCGAAGAGGGCGAAGACGCAGACCATCACCACGGCGGCGGCGGTGACGACGCCGGCGGTGAGCGCGATCGAGCGTCGCACGGCTACCTCGGTGGGCTCGCCGCGGTCGACGGCCTCCCGCACGCGGCTGAGCATGAAGACGTGGTAGTCCATCGAGAGCCCGAAGAGGACGACGAAGAGGAACAAGGGGAGCCAGGAGACGATCGTGCCGTTGGAGTGGAAGCCGAGGATCGGCTCGGCCCAGCGGTGCTCGAAGACGAGCGCGAGCACGCCGTAGGACGCGCCGACCGAGAGCAGGTTCAGCGCGATCGCCTTGAGCGGCACCACGATCGAGCGGAAGGCGACGAGGAGCAGGCCGAACGCGAGCGCGGGCACGAAGGCGAGCACGAACGGGAGCGCGAGGCGGATCTAGCGAGTGGAAGTAGGGCTAGCCGGACCCTGATTAGCTCGAAGAGCCGGCTTCGCCTCCGCGAGCCCCACGACGAGCGCGTCGAACTGCCGCGTGACCGCGTCCCAGGAGTACGCGGGGTTCTGCGCGACCGAGACGGCGGCACGCGCCAGCTCTTGTCGACGTACTGGATCGCGGTAGAGGGCTTCCAGCGCCTGCGCGACGCCCTCCGGAGACACCTCTCCCATCTCGAGCGGCGAGAACTCCGGGACGTAGCTCCGGGCGGGCGGAATCAGCTCGGCGTGGCCGCGCCACAGCTCGGCACACGCCGTGTGGTCAGGGACGATCTGGGCGGCGTCCGCCGCGCCGTGCTCGAAGCTGACGAGCCCCCAGCCTTCGCCCATCGCCGTATTGATCCCGACGTCACAGGCGTTGTAGAGCAGGTTGAGCTCGTCGTCGCCGACGATCCGATCTCCGAGCGGGTTCGCCAGCACTCGCTCCCCGAGCCCGGAGCGCCGAATCAACGACCGGAGCTCTCGCTCGGACGGCTCGTCGAGGATTGCGTGATGCAGGCACAGCTTGACGTTCGCCGGCTTGTCGGCGGCGAAGATCGCGAATCCCTCGACGGTGAGGTCGACGCGCTTGCGCTTGTCGAACCGGCTGGCGTTCAGGACCACGAACGACTCGCCGGCGGCCCACCCGTCGCCGAACACTCTCCGCTTGGCCCCGGCCCTGCCCTCCGGAAGTGGAAAGAAGTGGTCCCGGTCGACTCCGTGCGGAATGACCTCGACCGGCGGGAAAGCGCGCTCGGGATGCTTCTCGCGTAGCCTGCGGAAGGCTCCCTCGAACTCTCTTCGACAGAACTGCGTGTAGGCGAGGGCCCGGTCCGCCTGGGCGAGCGGCGCGGCGAGTTCTTCGTCGGTGATCCGGCCGTCCAGCGGGATGTAGGCGACGATCTTCAGCCGGTCGCGATACGGGCCGAGGAGGCGCAGGTAGTACTCGAAGATCCAGATGTCGTGCATGATGAAAACGACCTGCGGCTCGATCTCCTCGATCAGCCTCTTCGCCTGGAAGGCTGCGAAGACGTCGCCGCCCGTCGGGTTGGTGGGGTAGATCGTGAGGCCGCGGTCGCGAACGATCTCCCCCGAGTAGCCGATGCCGAGAAAGTGGATCTCGTGCCGGTCCGCCAGCCGCCCCATGACGCTCCGCATCACCCGCGACAAGCCTGTGCCGGCCGTGTAATAGCCGATGGCGATCAGCCTCACACGAGGCCTGGAGTCATCCACTGCGGATCCGCTCCTACTCCCGTGTGGCGAAGAAGAAGCCGAGCCCTTCGAGCGCACCGTCCGGACGCCGGTGCCTGCTGTACGTGACGCAGAAGCCGGCATCGCGTAGGCAGCCGACGAGCTCGTCGACCGTGAAGCTTGCGACAAGATCGGAATGGAAGACGTGCGTCTTGGACGGACGATCTTCGCCGATCTCCAGGAACGGCCCGCCGATCTCGTGAAACTCCCCGACGACCTCGTCGATCAGGTGGAGCCTTCGCGACGTCAGCAGGATCGGCCACTCGGCGCCTTCGCAATCCAGCTTGAGCAGCCGGACGCGGCGCTCTCCCCGGTTCGTGACGAGATCGACGACCTCGTCGAAGGCGATCTTCGAAACCGGTTGTCCGACGCCCCAGACGACTGAGCCGTCTGCCGTGTTGATGATCCCCTCCATGCCCTTGAAGGACTGCGGAAATGGGTGATAGCCGTCGAAGCGCAGCTCGTCGTCGTTCGGATCGGAGCGCCAGACGGCATGCTGCATCAGTCGCACGTAACCTTTGTCGATGTACGGCCTCAAGTGCCCCGCGGCCAGCGCGCAGTTCGCCGGGTCGGGCTCGATGCTCCAGACGCGCCGAGCTCCTCGCATGACGACGGCGTAGGCAAACGAACCTATGTGCGCCCCGACGTCGACGACGACGTCGTCGGGCGCAAAACGGGCGGGCAGTCGATACTCGTCGAGGGCTACCACGCCGTCGAAGACCATCCGATCGAGCGTGCCCGGTCTGAACCTCCACGCGTCGCTCACGGCGCGCCCGAGGGGATCGCTTTCGCCGCCAGGGTCGCCTAACGCGTGAAGAACGTATTGCTATCGCAAATCGAGTAGGGCGGCTGCCCGTTCGGCAGCGGCATCAGCGACATCAAGATCCACACCTTGCTCGAGACGGAGCCGCGCTCGTACGCCACGTTGGGCGACGGGCCGCATTGGCCAGTGAGTGCGTAGCTCACCAAGATGGGCGAGCCGCATCCAAGCGTGGTGTTGAGCTGCTCCAACTGCCGCAGCTCACGCCCCGCGCCGTGTGCCGCTAGAAGGTCGTAGAAGTCGCCTTGCGGCACGTGGAACGAGCTGAGGCTCTGGGTCACAAGGGCAAAGATGTACCCCGGATTGCTCAGGTACTGATCGAGACCACCGGGGACTGCGTGGTTGTTCGTCCCGGCAAAGGCGAAGTCCTTGACCTTGTTCGCCGGGTTGTTGGCGTCGAGAATGACGATGTAGTAACTGTCGTCTGTAGCTGGCTGCGGCCAGAAAGCCTTGGCGCTCGCTCCTTGCCCGACCCTGACGAGCAGGGTCTCGCCGCGATTGAGACCCCCGCGAATCGTGTAGACGAGCATAGGAGGCATGCCCGCCGTCTGCGCTGCTTCCGCCGTGTGCGCTGCTTCCGCGTGCGCTTCTTCCGCCATGTGCCGCAGCTCCTTTCGGAACGACTGTGACCCCCCGCCCGCCGCACCGGCAGAAGCCCTTGGATGCGCGACAACGTACTGCGGCTCAACGCCACTGTCAATGACTGACTACAGGCACGGAGCGCCTGACTAAGAATGGATCCCGGCCGTGGAGATCCACGGCCGGGATCCGCGCAAAAAGGACTACGCCGAAACGGGAGCCGGCGGCGCCTCCGGGGCTGCCGACGGCTCGCCGGGCTCGAAGCGCGGCAGCCAGCCCAGCCACCGCGGCAGGTACCAGTTCCGCTCGCCGAGCAGCTTCATCGTCGCCGGCAGCAGCACGCCCCGGACGATAGTCGCGTCGATCAGGATCGCCACCGCCAGCCCGACGCCGAACTGCTTGAACATCAGCAGCGAGAGCGTCCCGAAGACCGAGAACACGCCGACCATGACGACCGCCGCGCTCGTCACCACGCCGGCCGTCGACCTGATCCCCACCGAGATCGCCTCGTCCATGCCGGCGCCGCGCTGGAACGCCTCCCGGATCCGGCTGACGATGAACACGTGGTAGTCCATCGAGAGCCCGAACAGGATCACGAAGAGCAGCATCGGGATGACGGGCGTGATGCCGGTGGTGTCGCTGAAGCCGAGCAGCCCCCTGCCGAAGCCGTCCTGGAAGACCAGCACGAGCACGCCGTACGCGGCTCCGACTGACAGCAGGTTGAGCACGATCGCCTTGATCGGAATCACGATCGAGCGGAACGCGACCAGCAGGAGGCCGAACGCGAACAGGAGGACGAAGCCGACCACGATCGGCAGCTTCGCCTTCAGCTCGTCCTGCGAGTCCCTCCACTCGGCCGTGAGTCCGGTGACGCCGGCTTCGGTGTCCGGAAGCGCGCCGACCGTCTGCGGGACGATGTCACGCAACGCGGCCAGGGAAGCCTGCGCGGCGTCGGTTCCCTTCCCCTTGATCGGGACAGTGATGTTCGCGACCGTCGCGTCGCGATTGGTCTCGACCGTGATCGGCTCGCCGATCCGCCCGGTCGCGAGCGCCTTGCTCTCGAGCTCGCGGATCGCGTTGCGGACGGCGGCCGCGTCCACGTTCGGCGCCTTGACGACCACGTTCGCCGGGAGCGGGGTGCCCGGGAACGCCTGCTGCATGCGGTTGTAGGCCTTGACCATCTTCAGCGACTGCGGGAAGGTGTCGGGCCCGGGCTGCACCATCCGCAGCCCGAGCGCCGGGGCGGCGAGCGCCAGCAGCGCCCCGCCCGCGACGACCACGGAGAGCACCGGCCTGCGCAGGACGCCGTCGACGATCGTTCCCCAGACGCGCCCTTCGCCGCCTGCGCCGTGCCGGCGGCCGATGTGCGGGACGCGCAGCCGATCGACCTTGTCGCCCAGCTTCGAGAGCAGGGCGGGCAGGACCGTCAGCGAGCCGAGCACCGCGACGGCGACGACGAGCATCGTCGCCACCCCGAACGACGCGAACGTGGCGTCGCCCGTCAGGAAGAGGCCGGCCATTGCGACCAACACCGTCAGGCCGGAGATGAGCACCGACCGGCCGGAGGTTGCCGCGGCGGCCTCGAGCGCGGCCCGCTCGCTGCGGCCCGCCCTCCGCTCCTCACGCTCGCGGCGGAGGTAGAACATCGAGTAGTCCACTCCGACCGCGAGCCCTATCAGCAGGACGGTCGCGGGCACCTCTTGCGCCATCGGCAGCAGGTGACTGGGCAGCGCCATCAGCCCGAAGGTCGCGAAGACGGCCGTGAGCGCCAGCAGCAGTGGAATGCCCGCGGCCACGAGCGCCCCGAACGCGACCACGAGGATGACCAGCGTGATCGGGATCGAGAAGACGCCCGCGCTCTCGAGGTCGTTCGCCGCGGCCTGGTCGACCGCCTTCTGCGCGCTCGCGTCGCCGAACTCGCCGATGAAGAAGTTCGGGTGGGCGCGTTGCGCGTCGTCGACGCGATCCAGGACCGAGCCGACCTTGTCGCCGGCCTTGTTCTTGTCGCCCCGGATGTCGAACTTCACGAGCGCCGTATGCCCGTCCTTCGAAACCGGGCCTCGATGCAGGTTCTGGACGACTGGCTCCTTCGACACCCGCGCGATGACGTCGTTCACCGCGGCGTCGAAGGCGGGATCGCCGGCCCGGAGCGAGCGGCTCTGGATCACGACCTTCTCGGCTGCCGGCTGCTTGAACCCGTCGTTCAGGATCCGGTCCATGCGGCCCGACTCGCCCGGCCCCGCCGTGTACGGGTCGACGGCCTTCGTGCCGACCGCGTTGCCGACGGCGAACGCGACGAGCACGAGCGCGAGCCAGCCGAAGGTCGCGGTCTTCCAGTGACTTGCGCTCCAGCGGCCCATGCGGGCCGCGAGGTTGGAGTACTGCCTAGCGCGGGTCATCTCCGTTCCTCCTTGCTTCGACGACACACCTGCGACGCTACGAGCGCGTCGTCTTGAGGTCGTCGGAGCGAGGTCGGAACCGCGCTCGGACCAGGCGACGATTCGCGGCTCCTACCTGGGTAGGAGGCGGCTAGAGGCCGCGCACGTACTCGACGAGGTCGGCCTTCTCGCGGGCGGAGAGGCCGAGCTTGAAGCAGCTGTTGTAATGGTCGACGACGGCGCCCAGCGTCGGGTAGCGCCCGTCGTGGTAGAAGCCGCCCTTCGTCTTGGCGACGATCCCGCGTAACGGCGTCGTCCGGTAGCGGAAGGTCGGGGAGCGGTCGGCCTGGAAGTCGTCGATGCAGATCTCCTTGCCGGTGTGGAGGTTCCAGCCGGCGTCGCTGAAGGCGGGCGGCATGTGGCAGTTCGAGCAGCGCCCCTTGCCGTTGAAGATCGCCTTGCCGCGGCGCGCAGCGGCCCGGTCGATGCCTCTCGCGTGCGGCACCGGCAGCGACAGCTGGTACAGGTGCAGCGGCGCGAGCTTCGAGGTGATCAGGTCGCGGGTGTGGCGGACGTGTGCGAAGCCGGCTCGCGCGGCGACCGGGAACTGCTTCGCGTTCGCGAGGCGGTCGTCGTCGAAGTTGCCGATCCCGTGCATCTCGAGGTTGGCGACGAACGCGTTCCAGTACGGGACGGAGCCCCAGCCGGTGTAGGTGTGGAGGTTGATCCCGTCGAGCCCGAACGCGGCCGGGATCAGCGTCGCCGCCGTCTTCCCATCCGGGCGGAAGCCCTTGCCGTCGAGGAAGAGCTCGGCGTCGAACTTCCCGGGCCCCCAGGCCGCCAGCACCTTGTTCACCGTCGCTTCGTCCACCTTGAGCAGGTCGGTGATCGGCTTCTTGTTCGGCGCCAGCGAGACGATCGCGCCGACGTTGAGGTCGCGGTTCGGCCAGCCGTCGAGCCGTCGCCCGATCCCGGGCGCGAACGAATTGTCGACCGTCGAGTGGCAGATCGCGCAGGTGATCCCCATCGAGGTCAGCCGACCGCCGCGGAAGAAGCCGCGCACGCCGACGACGGCATTCAGCTTCAGCAGCGCCAAGGTCACCTTCGGATCGTTCAGGTTGACCTTGCCTGCCTTGATCGCGGCCGCGACCTTCTTCGGGATCCTGGTTGCGTCGACCTTCAGCCCGACGGAGAGCGCCGTCTTCGGGCTGACGCCCGGGCCGACGCCGCCGGTCGCCTGGCCGGCGATCGCGCGGTGCAGCTGCAGCGCGCCGCCCCAGAATGCCTGGTCGCCGAAGGTGTCGTAGCGGAAGATCCGGCGCCCGCGCGCGAGCAGGCGAGCCGCCGGCGAGGTGGCGGCGCTGCGGGCCGGCTTCGCGCTCGGGCTGGACACGGCCGCGAGCGTGCCGCTGACGATCGCAACCACCAGGTAGAGCACCAGCGCTCCACCTACGAGAATCGCCAGTCTGCCGAGCGCCTTCGCGACCACCGATCGACCGCCTCCGCCCCGTGAACCCAGGAAAAGTAGGAAGCCCCTCGTCGGCAGTCCGTGAGCGCGGTCACAGCTCGTGACAGCGATCACGTGCGGACGCTAACGCGGGGCCGCGAGCACCGATTCCGCCGAGACGAGGAGCCGGTAGGTGGAGCCGGCGCGGACGAGGAAGCGATCGCGCTCGAGCTCGTCGAGCGCGCGCGTCACCGTCTCCCGAGAGGAGCCGATCATCTCGGCGAGGAGCGCATGGCTCAGCGGGACGTCGATCCGAATCCCGTCCCGGACGACGTGCCCATACCGTCGCGCCAGCTGGAGGAGCTTGCGTCGTACACGCTCGATGTGGTGAGTCGGCGCGAAATTGGCGAGGGCCTCCTGCCGCTGCGCCAGTCCGAACGCCAGCCGCTCGACGACCCTGCGCGCGACGGCGGGTGAAGCGAGAAGCTGATCACGCACATCGGCTGAGATCACCGTCACGCGTGAAGGCCCCAATGCCACCAAGACCTCGTCTGCGGTGGGCGGCAACAAGACCGCTCCCGGCCCCGCCTCGACGGTGACGACGGAGCGCGCATCGGCCGGGAACGTCGCACGCACGAAGACGAAGCCCTCCTCGACGACGAGCAACGCCGCACCCGTGAAAGCCGGCGGGTAGCGCGGAGCGCGGCGGTCGAGGTCGATGCTCGGGGAACGGGCGAGAATCGCGTCCGCACGCTCCCGGTCGAGAGACTGCAAGCCGTCGAGCAGGCGGCTCGGAGGGCGGGGAGCTGCATCGTTCACTACCGCCTTTGTGTCGTGCGGACGAGCGGTCTTACCCGAGATTCGTTCGACCAGCTCGATACAATGCTATTGTTGTGACATGGGAGGCCGAGTACACGGACGAGTTCAACGAGTGGTGGGAGACGCTCACGGAGGACGTCCAAGACTCCATCGACGCCGCCGTCGAAGCGCTAGAGGAACGTGGCCCCGCGCTCGGACGGCCATTCGTGGACACGCTGACCGGATCACGGATCCCGAACTTGAAGGAGTTGAGGCCGCTCGGCACGACCGTCCGCGTTCTATTCGTATTCGACCCCCGGAGGGTGGCCATTCTGCTGTTGGGCGGGGACAAGGAGGGCCGATGGCAAGAGTTCTACGCCGAGGCAATCCCACTGGCCGAGCGCCTGTACGAGGAGCATCTCGACGAGCTGCGGAGAGAGGGGACGATCTAGATGCCTAAGACCAAGCCGTTTCGCACGCTGCGTGACCGGGTGCGGTCCGATCCTGCTCGGGCTGCGCGCGCGGCGGCGTACAAGCGAGCGATGGACGCGGTGCTGGCGCTCGCTGAAATGCGCGAGCGGCGTGGAGTTACGCAGGCCACGCTGGCAGACGCGCTTGGCGTGACGCAGCAGCGTCTCTCGCAGATGGAGCGTCAGGAGGACCTCTTCCTTTCAACGCTGGCGTCCTACGTAGCCGCGCTTGGGGGCAAGCTCGAGGTGGTTGCCGTCTTCCCCGACGAGCGCGTCGATCTGGCGATTCCGATAGAAGGCGCCGCCGAAGCGGCCCTTGCAGAGTCCGAGTAGTCAACCCGTCGAGAGGCGGGCCTCCAGCGTTTCTCGAGCATCGGCGGCGAAGCGCTCACGAGCCTGGAGATCCCACGCGATGTCGAGGGCGAGGACGGTCAGGTTCGCGCCGACGACGGCTCCGGGGATCGCGAGCAGCGGAGCGAGCAGCCCGAAGCCCGCCGACGTCACGTTGAACCCGAGCCACGCGCCGACGAGCGCGCCGCCTGCTGCCGCGGCGAAGCCGATCGCCTTCGTCCGCACCGACCAGTTGCGGATCACCCAGGCGAAGTAGACCGCCAGCCCGATCGGCACGCCGACCGAGAGGGACCCCAGCAGCTCGTCCTGGAGAGGCACCGTCGGCAGGGCCGTCAGCACGATCAGCGCACCGACGAACCAGCCGCCGAGGCCGAGCACGAGTGCGTAGAGGGAGCGCAGGGTCGCGCTCGCTTTCCAGCCGAACGGTCGCCGGCGGAGGGGCAGCCAGAGCACCGAGAGGACGGTCAGCGCCCCGAACCCGAGCATCGAGCCGAGGACGATCTTCGCGATCGAGCCCTGGCTCATGCTGGGTGTGAAGTCGACCGGCTTGTTGCGGTAAAGCGACGTGTCGACGCGGCCGGTGTCAAAGAACGTGTCGATCAGGTGGGTGCTCGCCTTGGGCTGGTACGTCCAGAAGTCGTCGGAGTGGCCGATGTTGCGGATGACGACCTGGCGGCCGTTCGGCAGGTGCGGGAGCAGCTCGCGCGTCGCCCACTGCGGCGGGGTCGCGAAGTCGAGCTGGCCGCCGACGAGCAGCGTCTCGACGTTCGAGTCCCGGACGCGCGCGTACTCGTTCTCGTCCGGGTTCGCCGGCCAGGCGTCGAGCACGCGGCCGCCGGACCAGATCAGGTCGGTGCCGGGGGCGCCGATCACCGACCCGGGGTCGGCGCCGGCCGCGAAGAAGCGCCTCGCCGCCGCAGCGTCGGTTCGGAGGCCGACCGCGGCGACGTCGCCCCAGACCTGCTGGCGCGGGAAAAGCAGCTGCCCCATCGTCGACAGGAGCCAGGCGCCGCTGCCGTCGCCTCTGTCGGCGGCGCGGAGCGTCTGGATCGTCAGCGGCCCGTTGAGCGGTCCGCCACCGTCGGTCGTCGCGTTCGTCAGGCCGAAGAACGCGGCCGCCTTGACGTTGCCCTTCTTGATCGGCAGGAACCAGAAGCGGCCGGGGATGTTCCGGTACGCCGAGTGGAGCGAAGCCGTGAGGCCCGGCGTTGGATTCAGCGCGGCATAGCGGCGGATCTGCTCGCCGGTCGTCTGCGCGTCCCAGAGGAAGTGGCCGGGCGGGTTGACGCCGATCATCACCGAGCGGTGGATCCGCTTCGGGTAGCGCCAGGCATAGATCATCGCCGTGCGCGTCCCGGCGCTCTCGCTGAGGAGGTCGATCTGCTCGTAGCCGAGCGCGCGGCGGGCGGCGTCGAGGTCGTCGACGCGCTCGGGGAGCGAGTAGCCGGCGAGGTCGACACCGTCGTCTTGGAGGCGCCGCGCGCACGCCCTGAACGCGGACGCGTCCGCGCGGTAGGAGGCCGCGCTGAGGAGGTCACGCGCCTGCTCGCGCGCCGAGGTCACCTCGGGACAGTCGAGCCTCGACGAGCCGTCGACGCCGCGGTAGCCGACGAGCACGACGTCGTGCTTGTCCGCGAACCGGCTCGCGTCGGGGAAGCTCATGTTCGAGATCCCGGGCCCGCCCTGGAGGCGGAAGATCGGAGCGTCGGGGTTCGCGAAGCGCGCGCGGATCCGCTTCACCGGGAGCGCGATCAGGCGTGAGTTCGGGTCGTGCCGATTCTCGCGCACCACGTGCGTTCCGCAGTCGGCGCGGTAGCTGCCGTTCTCGGTCGCATAGTGGCACGGGTGAAGCTTCAGCTGGCCGGCCTTGGCCCCGGACGGCACGGAGACCATGTCGCTGCGGAGGCCGAAGTGGAGGTAGACGAGGCCGACGGTCGTGAGGGTGATGAAGGCGAGCGCGACGATGCGTGTGGGGCGGAATGTGTTCATAGCCTGGACGCTAGGAGCGCGGCAGCCGTGCGGCATCGTCGCGAAGGCGCGTTCGCAGTCGTACCAGCCGCCGATTCGGCGTCCTACCTCGGTAGGAGGCGGCCCGCGAGTCGCTGGAGTACCTTCACGCCGTGAGCAGGCTCTGGTCGCTGGCGCGCAGGTACGGGCTCGACGCGCTGATCGTGTTTACGGCGATCGAGAGCGTGATCGAGGTCGTCGTCCGGCACGGCTCCGTGGACACAGCGCACACGACGCTGTGGTTCGTCGTGCCTGCAACAGCGAGCGTCATCCTGCCGCTGCTCGGGCGCCACCGCTTCCCGTTCGCGGCGCCGATGTCGATCTGGCTGCTCGGCCCTGCCGTCTCGTTCATCGACGGTCGCCTGGTGCCCAACACGCCGAGCATCACGGTTGCGGGCTTGGCCGGTGCGTTTCTGCTCGGAAACCGCCGCAGCGCGATCGAGTCGTGGCTCGGATTCGCCATCGTGCTCGGCGGGACGGCGCTCATCGTTTACAACGACCCGGCCCACGAGCAGGCCGAGTTCGTCTTCGCTCCCTTGTTGTTCGCGATCGGCTGGCTCGCGGGCTACGCGCTGCGCGAGCGCGCCGAGCAGGCCGAGGCGGCGGAGGTGCGTGCCGTTCAGGCCGAGCGGAAGCGGGAGGCAGCGGCGCGCCTCGCAGTCGCGGAGGAGCGCGCCCGCATCGCTCGCGAGCTTCACGACATCGTCGCCCACGCCGTCAGCGTCATGGTGCTCCAGGTCGGCGCGGTCAGGCACAAGCTCCCCGACACGCTCGCCGAGGACCGCGACGCGCTCACGGGCGTCGAGCAGGCCGGGCGCACGGCGCTCGCCCAGATGCGCCGTCTGCTCGCCGCCATGCGCGAGGACGGGGACGAGGCAGAACTCGCGCCGCAGCCCGGCCTCGACGGCCTCGAGTCCCTGGCGGAAGAGGTCGGCCGCGCCGGCCTGCCCGTCCGGCTGCACGTCGAGGGCGAGCGTGTCCCGCTCCCGCGGGAGATCGACCTCTCGGCCTATCGGATCGTGCAAGAGGGCCTCACCAACGCGCTCAAGCACGCGCGCGCCTCGGGCGCCGACGTAACCGTCCGCTACCGGCCCGACGAGGTGCAGCTCGAGGTCCGCGACGACGGCATCGGCGCCGCCGCGAGCGACGGGCTCGGCCACGGCCTCGTCGGCATCCGCGAGCGCGTCAAGATCTACGGCGGCGAGATGAGCGCAGGAACGGCCAACGGAGGCGGCTTCGTCCTCCGCACACGTCTCCCCCTCGCATGAGCATCCGCGTATTGGTCGCGGACGACCAGTCGATGGTCCGCGCCGGCTTCCGCATGCTGCTCTCGAGCCAGGAGGACATCGAGGTCGTGGCGGAGGCATCGAATGGGCTCGAGGCGGTCGACAAGGCCGCCCGCTTCCAGCCCACGGTCGTGCTGATGGACATCCGCATGCCCGAGCTCGACGGGCTCCAGGCGACGCGGCGGATCCTCGCCGCCGACCACGCGGCACGGATCCTGATCCTGACGACGTTCGACCTCGACGAGTACGTGTACGAGGCGCTCCGCGCGGGCGCCAGCGGGTTCGTGCTCAAGGACGACCCTCCCGAGCAGCTCCTCGCGGCAATTCGCATCGTCGCCGGCGGAGATGCACTCCTTTCCCCCGCTGTCACGAAGCGCGTGATCAAGCAGTTCACGCGCATTCCAAGGCCCGCGCCTCCGAAGCAACTCGAGGAGCTGACGGAGCGGGAGCTCGACGTGTTCCGCCTCATCGCCCGCGGCCTCTCGAACGCCGAGATCGGCCAGGAGCTCTACATCAGCGACACCACCGTCAAGACGCACATCACGCACATCCTTCAGAAGCTCGACCTGCGAGACCGCGTCCAAGCGGTCGTGCTCGCCTACGAGGCGGGGCTCTTCGACGAGCGCCCGGCTCGCTGAGCCTTTCCGCCACCGATCAGGCGATCGCCGCTCCTCGGACAGGCGCGCCGAGAATCGGCAGCTTGCGGGCGAGCCACGCGAAGGCGTCGCGATACGCCTTCCGGTCGAGAGCGTGCGGCGCGTCGTACCAGCGAATGGCGGTTCCGCGCGGCGCGGCGTGCACGACGTTCAGGAGCGCGGCGCGCGGAACGACCCGGTCGCGCCGGCCGTCTTCGAGCAGGAGGCTCCCCGGCCGCGCCCGGGCGACGTAGCGGAGCGGGTCGACGCTCCCGAGAACGCGCCGTACCTGCGCTCGCAACGCAGGCGGCACGGCGGCCGCGTAGGCCGACACGGGCGCGGCGCCCGCGGAGAGCAGGACGAGCGCTCGCAGCCGCGGCTCCGCGGCGGCGAGCAGCGTGCCCGTGCGGGCGCCGGCGCTCCACCCGACGTAGCCGATTCGGGCCGGGTCGACGACAGCGAGCGACCGGAGCAGGTCGACGGCGCGGCGGACGGCGACCACGTCAGCGACCGACGTCGCGCGCAGCTTCGCGAGCGCTGCTTCGGGCGTCGAAGATGCACTCCTCGCCGTCGCCGACGGGGCGGTAATCGTCAGCGTGACGACGTTTCGGGCCGCGAGCCAGCCCGCCTGCGGGAGCAACTCCCTACGGTCGCCTCCGGAGCCGTGCACGAAGACGACCGCCGGGTGGCGGCGACGGCCCGGCGGCAGCACGAGGTAGCACTCCACGCGGCGGCCGCCGCTCGAGTACGAGACGTCGTGCACGGCGAGCGGGTACTTATGCGTGTTGACGCGCCCGCGGTCGGCGTAGCGAAGCGGCGCGGTCGCGTCGTAGGAGAACAGGCTCGACCGGCGAGGCGGCGACGGCGAGGCCCCGCAGCCCGCGACGACGAACGCGAGCGCGAGCGTGCAGGCGAGGCGTGGCAGATCCACACGGACAACCTTGCCGCAAACCCGCCGCGAGCCGGAGTGATGAACCGGCGCAGCTCGCGGGTGGCGATCGCAGCTTCCTCGTCGGTCGAACCGCTCACGAAGCGACCGCCGAAGGCCGCGCGGCCATGAGCGCGACATGCCAGATCAGGGCGGTGACCACCACCGCGGCTCCGGCGAGAACGCCGAGCGCTCCGCCGGCCAGCGCAACGGCCACGGCGGGAGACCCGCCGACGCCCGCGGCCATCAGTGCTCCGGCGCCGGCGCCAGCCTGCGTCGCGGCACCC
>DASQWB010000030.1:0-22444 GCA_035640455.1 Gaiellaceae bacterium
CGAGGACGGCGATGTCGTAGGCGTTGACGCTCAGCAGCACCAAAGCGGTGTCGCCGTCGCCGGCGATGTCTGCCGCGATCGCTTCCAGGCGTAGGCCATCGCGGATGGCTTCTGCCATGTAGGGCTCGTCCTCGACGATCAGCACGCGCACGCTCGGATGCTACGAGCCGGCGCATGTCGTCGGCATATCGAAAACCAGATACGTCCTGGCAACGCCACGCTCCCTTGAATGGAGGCATGACTTACCGCGAACCAGCACGAACACCGACCAGCCGGTTTCGCAGGATCCGTGTCGCCGGCGTGCTACTCGTCATCGCGGCGATCGCCGCCGTCTTCGGCTACCAGTCGCTGGCGTCCTCGTCCTCGACGGCCGCATCACCGATCGACGTCCTTCGCAGTGAGCACCGTGGCGCGCGTGGCGAAGCGGTGCCCAGCACGGTGTGGCCGGCATATGGCCAAGCCGCGTTCGTCCTAACAGGACAGTCGCAGATCCAAGCCGGCCCGAACCAACATGCGGCTGCAATCGCCAGCCTCGCGAAGGTGATGACGGCCTATCTCGTGCTCCGTGACCACCCGCTACGGCCCGGCGAGGACGGCCCGACGATCACGCTCACCGACGCCGATGTCGCCGACACCGACCGCCGGCGCCGACAGCAGGAGTCGGTCGTGTCGATCGCCGCCGGAGAGCAATTGAGCGAACTGCAGGCGCTGCAGGCACTGCTGCTGCCGTCGGCGAACAACATCGCCGCGGCTCTGGCGCGATGGGACGCCGGCTCGGCGGACCGGTTTGTTGCCCGGATGAATGCCACCGCCCGGTCGCTGGGCATGACCCACACCCGCTACACCGACCCGAGCGGCTACGACGACGCAACCGTGTCGACTGCCGCCGACCAGGTGCGCATCGTCGATCGCGCGATGCGCCTGCCGGTGTTCGCGAGCATCGTCGCCACGCCGAGCGCGACGCTGCCGGTCGCCGGCACCGTGCACAACACCAACACATTGCTCGGGCACAACGGGTTTGTCGGCGTCAAGACCGGCTCGACCGCCGCGGCCGGCGGCTGCTTCGCCTTCCGGGCCGTCCGCTGGATCGACGGCAAGCGGACGGCGATCACCGGGGTCGTGTTGGGCCAGCCCGGCCACGACCAGATCGCGGCGGGTCTCGCGGCCGCCGACGCCATGGTCGACCGCATCGCCGGTCATCCGGCTATGCCAGGTCTACAGCAACGAACCCGGGCACTACGAACTGCGCCCCGAAGCCATCGACCACGGCGGCGCGTCCATGTACGCCGACCCCGACGGACTCGAACCGTCGACCCCCTCTTACCGTGGAGGATTCGCACCGCGGCTATGTGATCTGGGAACCCGCTTGGCAGCGCGCTTTCCGTGCAATTCGGCTGATTTCTCCGCTTGCAGCACCCTTCCTTGAAGGATCCTGAGCAGCCCCAAAAAGCCTCCAACCTGGCCCCAGAACCTAGCCCCAACCAAGCTCGTCTTGTAGTCGACCTTGGCAAAAGGTAGGCGTCGCACGGGAATCCGCTCGCGCATCTCTTCTCGGGGTTAGGCTGGTGGAGCATCGGGGAAGCCAGGCTAGGCCGCCCGGGGATGGCATCGACGAAGCGCGGGACGGATGCTCGTTCACGCCCTGCGCCGATCGCAAGCCGGCTATTTGTCGGTGTTCGGCAGTGCCCAGCGGAGGTCGTTGAACATCGCCTGCACGGCGGCGATGCCTTGGTCGCTATCTGCCCTCACGTCGAGCACCACGTTATCCCCGCGGGTGTGTGCGGACCAGCTGGCGAAGGCGCAGCAGTCTCGCTCTAGCTCGGCGAGCCGTTGGAGTTCGTCTTCGACGCGGGGCCCATCGCGAAAGAGCAACCGTAAGCCGGCTCGGTCGTGAGTAATCCCACGCCTGCGCGGTCTGCGAGTCGCCGCCAGCGTTCTCGGCGCTCGGCGAGGTCAGCCTGCTCGAGGGAGCAGGCGATCACCGGGACTTCCTGATCCTTCTCCATCCGTCCTCGGTTCGTGGGCGGGGAACCCTCACGAACATCGTGCCTGTTCGGGGCGACTTCATGCCGGCCGAGAGCCTTGATCGCCCAGACGCTGTCGACGCTTCGCAGGTGTCGGTCACACTGGCGGCATGCTTACTCTCTTTGGGGCAAGCGCTCTCGCGTTCATGATGTTGACGTACGCGCTCGAGCGTCGGCACCGGCTCTTCATCCTCGCCTTCGCGGTTGGCTGCGCGTTGTCGAGTGCGTATGGGTTCCTCGCGGGCACCTGGCCCTTCGGTGTGGTCGAGCTGCTCTGGGTCGGGATCGCGCTGCGCCGCTACGCCGCATACCCGCTCGATCAACCCTCGATCGCCGGGACGCGGGACGCAGCACGTTAAGCGCGCCCGCCGGGAGGCGATGCGCGCACAGATGCGCGCACGCGCGGACGCTGTTCACAGGAGTTCGCCGAGGGCTCTGCCGGTCGTCGTCGCATGCATCCAGCGAATGCGACTCGATGAGCCCGGGCTACGGTATCGAGCATGAGCGGTTCGAGCGCGCCGGCACTGCATCGGCACGGACTCCGTGTCCACGACATCCCTACGCCCGTGCGCACAGGCATCTGCGGCTGATTCAGCGATCAAAGCCCGTCGAGCCCAACGAGCATCAGCATGAGCACGAACATGACCATCACGGTGAGCACGGGCACTCGCACGGGCTCATCGATCGCTCGATCGTGCGCTCACGCGCCGGCGTCAGGGCCGTCTCGCTCAGCCTCGCCGTCCTCGCGCTTGCCGCCGGAGCTCAGGTCGCGATCTTCGTCTTGTCGGGCTCGGTCGCGCTCCTCGCCGACCTGATCCACAACTTCGGTGACGCGCTGACGGCGCTGCCGCTGGGGATCGTGTTCTACCTGCGCTCCTTGCGTGGGGAGAAGCTGGCCGGGCTGGCCGTCGTACTCGCCATCTTCGTCTCGGCGTGCGTCGCGACGTACGAGACGATCGAGCGCTTGATCCACCCGGAGCAGCTCTCGCACCTGTGGGTCTTGGCGGCTGCCGGCATCGTCGGCTTTCTCGGCAACGAGTTCGCGGCGCAGGTGCGGCTGCGCGCGGGGAAGCGACTCTCCAGCCCGGCCATGGTTGCGGACGGCAACCACGCCCGCGTGGACGCCTTCGTATCGCTCGGCGTGGTCGCCAGCGCGGTCGTCGTCTCGCTCGGTGCCGAAATTGGTGATCCGATCATCGGCCTTGCGATCACCCTCGTGATCCTGCGGATCACCTGGCAGTCCTGGCGAACAGTGTCGAGAACCGATCCCGGCGAGATGATCGAGCCCCACCAGCACTAGCCGGTCGTCGCCGGCTCGCGCCGCGGGTGCTCGCCTTCGACCGTGACGTTGCGGAAGAGGACGTAGAGGCCGAGGTCGTAGACGCTCTTGAGCGCGCCGGCGATCACGAAGGGCGCGCCGAGGGCGGCGCGGATCACGGCGCCCGCGACGAGCGGCGCCAGCGGCCGCGTGATGTAGCGAGCGGTGTTCGTGTAGGCAGCTGCGGCGGTGCGCTCGCTCGGGTCGACGACGGCCATCACGTACGCCTGCCGCGTCGGCACGTCGGCCTGGGAGAGCAGGAAGCGGGCGAGCAGGAGCACGATCGCGCTCGCCAGGTTCGGCGCGAATGCGACCGCGGCGAGCAGCAGGTTCGAGGGCAGGTGCGTGAAAACCATCGTCCGCAGCAGCCCGATCCGGCCGGCGAGCCGGACCGCGCCCTGAAAGGAGAGCGCCTGCAGCAGGCCGATCGCGAAGAAGACGATCGCGAGAGTGTGCGGCGAGGCACCGTACTTGCGCACGAACAGGTAGGCGATGAACGTCTGCGGCACGAAGCCGCCGCCGAGGCTGTCGAGCGCAAAGAGCGCCGACAGGCGCAGCACGATCCCGCGCGAGCGATGGAGCGGCGGTAGCGGTTCCGCCTCAAGCTCGTCGCCGCGTTCGACGGCCGCTGACAGGTTGACTGCCGCGAGCAGTGCTGTCGCGGCGGCGAGCGGGTAGGCAAGCAGCCAGCGGGGCGAGGAGCCGAGCAGGGCGAGCAGCGCGCCCGCCGACCCGGCGAGGGTTGCGACCGTGTTGTAGGTGCCGAACAACTGGGTGGCGTCACCGCCGCTGTGGGGGAGCATCGCCTGCTCGAGCGAGGTGAAGGGGCCCGACTCGACGACGTCGGTCGAGACGGTGCCGGTCAAGGCGGCAAGAAGCAGTGCTGGCAGCGAGCCGGTGAGCGCGAACACGCTGCCGGCGGCGGCCATGACGACGAACAAGAGCCGGTAGCAGCGCCGCCGCCCGATCCGGTCGCCGTAGCGGGCTATCAGCACCGAGACGGCGGCGGTGCCGGCGAGCAGGGCGGCGAGGACGGCGCCGACCGCCGCGTCGGAGAGGCCGCGGCGGGCGAGCGTGACCCCGATCAGCACCGAGCCGAGGCCGTACGCGAGCGCGCGTGCCGCCTGGGCGGCGACGATCCGGCGCGCGTCGGCGCTCAGCCGCGTTCCTCGTACACGGCGCCGCCGCCGCTCCCCGGGCAGAAGACGTACAGGCTGCCGTCAATGGGATCCCAGCCGCTCGTGTGCGCACCCGGCTCGGTTTCGATCGTCTCCACCGGCTCGAGCCGTTCGCTGTCGAAGCTGCACACGACGCCGGGGTCGCCGATCGCGACGTACAGGCGGCGCAGATGGGCATCGTGCATGACGACGTCAGGCACGCCCGGCAGCGGCAGCGTTGCGAGTACGTCGCCGCTGTCGCGCTCGAGGACGACGAGCGCGCCGCCGTCGGTAGCGCAGAACAACCGTCCGGAGTCGAGCCAGAGGCCGTGCGGTCCATCGGTGGGAACGTCGAGCGCCCGCACGACCGCCGCGCGCTCGCAATCGATCACGATGATCTGCGCCGGTGCCTGGATGTTGGCGTAGACAAGGTCGCGGTCTTGGTCGTACGCGGCCCAGCGCGGTCTGCCCGGCAGCGGCAGCTGGGCAATGACCTCCATCGAGTCGAGCTCGACGACCGAGGCGGTGCAGTTCTCGCCGAGCGGCTCGCCGAGGTTGAAGCTATAGAGGCGCCGCCGCTCGCGGTCGTAGGCGAGGCCGTTCGGGTGCGGCCCCACCTCGACCTGGGCGAGCAGCTGCTCGTCGGAGCAGCGGAAGAGGCTGACGCGGGCTGCGGCGCGGTCGCTCGAGAAGAGCAGGTCGTGCTGCTCGTCGATCAGGACGCCGGCGACGCCGGGCAGCTCGAAGGAAAGCGCGTGCAGGTAGCTGCGCGTCGCGCAGTCGAGCACCTCGATTCGATCGGCGCCTGTGTGCGCGACGTACATCCGCCGCCCGGGCGGAAAGACGTCGGCGTGATCGAAGCCCGGTTTCGCGCCGGGCGGGATCGCGATGAAGCCGGCGCGGACGAGGCTCATGCGCTCGTGCCGGACGCGACTTCGTTCCTGCACCAGGCGTAGAGCGCGTCGTAGACCGGCAGCGAAAGCTCGAGCTGGCGGTGGTCGCCGAGGTTCAAGAGGTGGAAGCCTTCGGCGACCGCGAGCAGCCCGCGCGACTGCGGTGTGGCATCCCGGTCGTCGGCGACGTCGGCGCCGTGCACGATCCGCCCCAGCAGCTGCAGCGCCGGCTCGTCGAGCTTGTACTCCTCGAGGAGCACCTCGAACGAGCAGAGCCCGTCGCGGTGCGTGTACTCGGCGCCGGGGGCGTCGTAGGAGTGCGCGCGCTCGCGGTTGGCGACCTCAAGCACTTGGTCGGCGGGGACGTAGAGGAACTCCGCCTCCTTATCGATGAAGTTCTTGATCAGCCAGGGGCAGGCGATCCGGTCGGTCTTCGGCCGTTCGCGCGTGACCCACTTCATCTTGGTTCTCCTTTCGCTAGTGGAGGGCGAGGCCGGCGATCGCGGCGGCCGCGACGAGCGCCGGCTCGGCCACCTTGAGCCGTTTCTGCAGCAGCAGCGCGAGCGCGACGACGCCGATCGCCGCCGAGAGCCAGCCGTGGATCGTCTGCCGGCCGATCACGATCGCGGCGCCGGCGATCGCGCCGGCTGCGGCCGCGGTCGCGCCCTTGACGAACCCCTGCAGGCGCGGGTGGCGCTCGAAGCGACGGAAGAGCCGGCCGGGGACGACGACGAATAGGTACGTCGGCGTGAACAGCGCGACGGTCGCGACGACCGCGCCGGCGACGCCCGCGACCAGGTAGCCGGCGAAGGTGCCCATGATCACCACCGGGCCCGGGCTGCAGGAAGGGCACGACGGCGAGCCCGGAACCGAAGGTGAGCGCGCTCGCTTTCGCGAAAAAGAGCGCCAGCGTTCCGAGCGAGCCGGCGGCGGCGAGCCAGGCGAAGCCCTTGACGGTTGCGAGCGTCACCGGCGACAGGGCAGCGGCGCCGCCGCGCAGCCGCGGCAACCCGCCGCCGTAGTAGAGCGCGCCGAAGAAGCCGGCGGCGAGGAAGAGCCAGACAATCTCGCTGCCGGAGATCGCGGTCGAGGCGCAGACGATCGTGGCGATCGCCCACAGCAGCGGGTCGTGCTTATTGGTTGAACGCGCGAGCTTGTAGGCGGCGATCGCGACGATCGCCAGCACCGCCGGCCCGACGCCGAAAAAGACGCTCTGCACCTGCGACAGCCCCTGGTAGTGCGCATACAGTGCCGCCACCGCGGTGACGAGCAGAAACGGCGGCACGATGAACGGCAGCGCCACCAGCAGTGCGCCGCGCGCTCCCCGCTCGAGGTAGCCGAGCCACATCGCCAGCTGCGCGGCCAGCGGTCCCGGCATCGTCTGCGCAATCGCGAGCCCCTGCTGGTACTCCTCATCCGAGAACCAGCCGCGCTCCTCGACCAGGTCGCGGCGCATGTAGCCGGCGAGCGCGATCGGGCCGCCGAACCCGGCCGAGCCCAAGCGCAGGAAGTAGAGGAACAGGCCGCGCATCGTCCGCGGCTGCGCGCCTACGAGCTCGGCCCGCTCGGCGCGCGCGACGCCGCTCACGCCGGGTCGCGCCCGCTCAGCAGGGCGCGCTTGCGGTACTCGTAGAGGCCGTCGAACAGCGGGCCCGAGAGCGCGAGCAGCTGCTCGTCGTCGCGTACCATCGACAGTCCGCGCAACAGCACGTCGAGTCCGGGCGCCTCGGGTGCGTCGTAGCGCTCGTCGGCGAGGTCGGCCTCGTGCACGACCTTGGCGATCTCCCACAAGACCGGATCGGCGAGCTCGTAGCGGCGCAGGAAGGTCTCGAAGCTGCAGTCGCCGCCGTGGTGCGAGAGCTCGACGCCGCGCATGTCGAACGGGGTCGCGTCCGCCGGTACCTCGTCGGGGTCGTCGACGAACACGAACTCGGCCTCCGCATCGATGAAGCGGCGGATCAGCCAGGCACAGGCGGCCCGATCGACGTGACAGTGGCGACGGGTCGCCCATCTCATCGGACCGGCTCCTCGACCAGCAGCGCGAGTTCGTCCACCGCCCGCTGCGCCAGCTCGCGCTCCGGCGGCGGGAAGTAGTCGCGCGCACGGATCCGGCGCAGCTGGCGGCGCAGGCGGCCGAGCGTCCGCCGCCGCTGCCCTGCCTGCTCCGCGCGCGCTGCGGCCGCGTGCTCGATCAAGGCCCGGTACTCGGTCGCGACGGCCTCCGCCATCCGGCTTGCCAGCTCACGCTCCTGCGCCCCCGACGCCAGCTCGGCGACCCAGATCGTCGCCTCGCCGCCGGCCTCGACGACCTCGTCCGCGAGCCACTCCAGCTGCTCGCGGTTGCGCGCGTCGTCCGGCAGCGCCGCCAACCCGTCCAGCACCTGCACCGCGCCCAGCCGGCGCAGCTTGCGCCACAAGGCGCTGCGCGGCGTCGACGGGTCGCGCGGCAACCGATACGCGAGCAGCACCCACGAGGTTCGTTGCGGCGGCACCTGCCCATTATCACGAAAGCTGCAACACTGGTTGCAGCTTTCAGGCAGAGTTCGGGATGCGATGGGTAAGCAATCGCGCCGCAAGCGTCGTGAACGACGCGCCGCGCCGCCGCCGCCGGTCAAGAAGAAGGGCTCGCACGCTTGGCGCTCCACCGCCTGGCTGCTCGGCGCCGGAGGGATCGCGGCCGCGGCTGCGCTCGCGATCGGGTTGGCAGTCGCGTTCGGTCATTCCGGCCACGCGAGCGTCCGCCTCGGACCGCCAATTGCGAACCAGGCGTCGCTTCCCGGGCTGGCGACGGGTGCTCCGCCCTGGCCGGCCGAACACCGACGGCTCGCTGCCCGCCTCGACCTGCTCGGCCTGCCGCGACTGCAGATGGAAGCCGACGCCTACCACATCCACCAACACCTCGACCTGTACGTGAACGGCAAGCACCTCGCCGTGCCCGCGCTAATCGGCATCAACATCACCGAGCGCTTCCTCGACCCGCTCCACACCCACGACGCGAGCGGGATCATTCACATCGAATCGCCGACGACAACCGACTACACGCTCGGCCAGTTCTTCGCCGTCTGGGGCCTCCGCCTTACCCGCAACTGCATCGCCGGCCTCTGTACCGGCAGCGGCAAAGAACTACGCGCTTGGGTTAACGGCAACTCCCTGAAAGGCGACCCGACGCGAATCATCCTCGATGCCCATCAGGAGATCGTCATCGCCTACGGCACGCCACAGCAGATGCCGCAGAAGATCCCCGCCAGTTATCCCTTCCCCGCCGGTCTCTAGCTCTGGCTCGTCGATCGCGCTTCTGCGGTCAGGAGCTCGTAGCAGTGCTCGGCAGTCGCGGTCGCGCCGGCCAGGTTCGGCTCGATCACGTTCACGAACCACGGCTCCTCTGACGCCAGCCCGTGGCCGTGGAAGAGGCGCTCGAGATCGGCGAGCAGGAAGCCGTGCTCGTGCGCCAGCTTCGCAATGCCGCTATTCCGTCACCCGCTGACCACGGGCTGAGTCGACGACGGCAGGCGTTGCTGCTTGCCTTCCGCCCGGATCAGAATCACAATGGCTTGTTGCGGCCTACCCCCGCACGAAGTGGCAAAAGCCCTCATGACCCTCGCGTCGTTCCTCGTTCGACGGCTGGCGCGGTCGTGAGCTGCCCTGGGTGCGGGTTCGTGAACGTACCGGCTGCGCGGTTCTGCGCGGGATGCGGCAGGCCGCTCGACGCCGGCACGCGTCCCTTGGAGACCGCCGAGCGTCGGCAGCTAACGGTGCTGATGTGCGATCTGGTCGGCTCGACCGAGCTCTCGCAGTCGCTCGACCCGGAGGACCTCCGGGAGCTGCTCGCCGACTACCAGCGGGTCTGCGCGGAGGCGGTGGAGCATCACGACGGGCACATTGCCCAGTACCTCGGTGACGGAGTCCTTGTCTACTTCGGGTTCCCTTACGCGCACGAGGACGACGCGCGCAGGGCTATACGGTGCGGGCTCGACATCCTCGGCAGGATGCGAGAGCTGGACTCCGCAGCCACGCGGCGCTGCGGTGTGAGACTGAGCGTCCGCGCCGGCGCGCACACCGGCCGGGTGGTGGTCGGGACGGTCGGAACCGGGGCGCGTCAGGAGATGCTCGCCCAGGGCGACACTCCGAACATTGCCGCACGCGTCCAGGCACACGCCGATCCGGACTCGCTCGCCGTCACCGACGCCACATGGCGGATGGTCCGAGGGTACTTCCATGCCGAACCGCTCGGCGCACGGGAGCTCAAGGGGCTCGCAGAGCAGATGCGGCTCTGGCGCATTACCGGGGCGAGCGGCGCCAAGTCGAGGCTCGAGGCCGACCGCTTCCTAACCAGGTACGTCGGCCGAGAGCTCGAGCTGAGGGCGTTGGAACGCCAGTGGGGCGCGGTCGCGGCCGGCGCGGCACGATTCGTGACGGTGAGGGGCGAGCCGGGCATCGGGAAGTCCCGGCTCGTCCAGGAGTTCACGCAGGGCGTAGGGGCCGACGTCGAACGGCTCGAGCTGCGCTTCACCTCCTACACGCAGAACAGCGCCTTTCAGCCTGTGATCGAGCTGATCGAGCGGCGCCTCGGGCTCGAGCGCTCGCTCAGCCCGGACCTGCGCCTCGAGCGCATCGAAGAGCGGCTTCGCGAGCTGGGGATCACGGCGTCCGAGGCCGCGCCGCTCTGGGCCGAGCTCCTCTCGATTCCGGCCGCTGAGCGTTACCGGCCGCTTGTCATGTCTCCGGCCCGCAGGCGCGCGCGCACCGTCGAGACCCTCGTCGCCGCATTTCAGTCGCTGGCCTCGCGCGGTCCGACGATCGTCGTCGCCGAGGATCTCCACTGGGGCGACGCGTCGACGCTTGAACTGCTCCAGCTGCTCGTATCCTCGACGTCGCAGCCGCCACTGCTCGGGCTCTTCACCGCGCGGCCGGAGTTCCAGCCCCCTTGGGCTGCGCAGGACGCAGCGGCGTTCATCGAGATGTCGCGGCTTGCGGACACCGAGGTTGCGACGGTGGCGCGGGCCGTCGCCCACGACAAGACGCTTCCGGCCGAGGTGTTGCGCCTGATCCTGGAACGCTGCGACGGCGTGCCGCTCTTTGTCGAAGAGGTCGTCCAGACGGTGATCGACTCCGGCGTGCTGGAGGAACGCGAGGGCTCCTGGGAGCTCACCGGCCCCGTTCCGGCCGGGCTCATCCCGGCGAGCATCGACGCTTTGCTGACGGCTCGCATCGACCAGCTGGGCGAATCGCGGGCGACGGCCCAGCTTGCGGCGACGATCGGCCGCGAGTTCTCCTGGGCTCTCCTGCACGCGGTCAGCGATCTCCACGAGAACGCCCTCGGCGAGGACGTTCGGCGGATCGTCGCCGCAGGGATCGTCCGCGAGGCGCCGTCCGGGAACGCCGGGACGTACGTGTTCAAGCACGCCCTCGTACAGGAGGCCGCGTACGAGTCGCTGCTGCGCTCGGAGCGGCGGCGCTTGCACGAGCGCATCGCACGCGTGCTCGCGGCCGACTTCGTGGAAGAGGTCGACCTCCATCCGGAGATCCTCGCCCGGCACCTCGAATATGGCGGCCGCGTGGCCGACGCCGTCGTCCAGTGGATGCGCGCGGGTCAGCGCGAGGTGCAGCGTTCGGCCAACGCTGAAGCGATCCTGCACCTCGAGCACGCGCTGGAGCTCCTCCTCCAGTTGTCGGACGACGACGAGCGCGCGCGCCTCGAGCTGCCGCTCCGCGTTCTCGCCGCCGTGCCGCTCACACTCACTCGCGGCTGGACGGCGCGCGAGGTCGAAGCGCACTATCGCCGCGCGCGCGAGCTCTGCCAGCGTGTCGGGGAAACCCCCGAGCTGTTCCCGACCCTCGTCGGGTTGGTGACGTATCTGATCGTGAGCGGGCAGCTCGAGGAGGCGCGGGCGATGGGCGAGGCAGACCTGCTCCTCGCCCGAGACCAGGGCAATCCCGAGCACGAGCTCGAGGCGGAGGTCGACCTCGGAAACACGCTCTTCTACCTGGGCAGACCGCGCGAAGCGCTCGTGCACCTCGAGCGTGTGGATGAGCTGTACCACCCGGAGCGGGACCGCGTGCACGCGTTCTCGTACGGCAAGGAGCCGGCGGCGGTCGCCCGTCTGCATCGCGCTCTCGCGCTCTGGTGCCTCGGCCGGCCCGACTCTGCGCTTCGGTGCACGAGCTCGGCGGAGGCTTTGGCACGGGAATGGCCGCACCCGTTCACGAACGCGTGGATCCAAACCGGTGCCGCGGTCCTGCGGATCTTGCGAGGCGAGGTCGAGGCGGCGCAAGCGCACGCCGAGACTGCGATCGCGATCTCGGTCGTGGAGGGCTTCCCGAACTGGCTCGCGCAGGCGAACGTGTATCGCGGCTGGGCGTTGGTGGCCGAGGGGGACGAGGGCGGTCTTGCCCAGATCGAGGAGGGCCTGGGCCTATGGAGCGCCACGGGCGCCCAGCTGATGCTCGGGTTTCTCCGCTGCGTCATGGCGGACGCCCAGGGCCGCTGCGGCCGCTATGCCGAGGCGCTCCAGGCCCTCGATGCGGCGATCGCCCACGCCCGGCGGACCGGGGATTGCTGGTACGAGCCGGAGATGATGCGCCTGTCGGCGGAGCTGGCCCTGAAGGCCGATCGTCAAAGACCCGAGGAGGCGGCGGCTCGCGTGCGCGACGCGGTGAGGCTGGCTGCGGGCCGCTCCCAGCTTCTGCTCGAGCTGCGCTCAGCCACGAGTCTCGCACGGATCAGCGGGGATCCCGAGGACACCGCGCGGCTGCGCGATTGCTACGAAAGCTTCGACGAAGGCCATGAGACCGCCGACCTGGCGGCAGCGCGCTCCGTGATCGAGGGCCTACCGAGCGCCGCGCCTGTCACATGATGAACGTCCACCAGCGGGTCCGCCTCGCCGAGCTTCTGAGCGAGGCGGCGGAGCTCGAGCACGGGTTGATGTGCCAGTACCTGTACGCCGCCTTCTCGCTGAAGCGGGAGCCGGAGGAGGGGGTGACGTGGGCGCAGCTCGAGCTGATGCGCCGCTGGGAGGCGAGCATCATGCTCGTCGCCCGGCAGGAGATGGAGCACCTCGGACTCGTCAACAACATGCTCACGGCGATCGGGGAAGCGCCCTACTTCGTGCGGCCGAATTTCCCCCTCGGACCGCGCCACTACCAGATCGACATCCCGTTCAAGCTCGAGCGCCTGACGCTCGACGCAGTGGGCCGCTTCATCGAGTTCGAGATGCCCCGCCGGCCCGATCCCGGGAGCGAGGCGCGAATGGAAGCCACCGTGCCGGCCGTCAAACCGGGCCGATTCCAGACGATCGGGGAGTTGTACGAAGAGGTGGTCTCCCTCTTCGAGCAGCTCGACTCGCCCGAGCTCTGGATCGGCCCGCCCGGCGCCCAGTTCATCACCACCGAGGTGATCCCCGTGCCGATCCGGGGCGTGTCGCTCGCCGGGAAAGCGATCTACGACATCAACCTGGTCGCCGTCACCGACCTCGCCTCGGCGAAGCAGGCGATCGCCCAGATCCTCGAGGAAGGCGAGGGCATTCCCATCCCGACCCCGACGAGCCATTTCGCACGCTTCCTGACGATCGCCGAGGAGCTCGCGACGGCGCAGCACGAGGATCCGAGCTTCGACCCCGCGCGACCTGTCGTCGAGAACCCGCGCGGGCGGATCACCAGCCCCGCGACACGTGAGGTTGCGGAGCTGTTCGAATTGGCCTACGGCACCACGATACTGATGCTGATGCGCTACTTCGCGCACACCGACGAGACTCAGGCACAGCTGGCCGCGCTCCAGCAGACCGCGTTCTTCCCGTTGATGACGACGGCCATCCGGCCGCTCGGCGAGGTGCTCACGCTGCTGCCGGCGCGAGCCGACGCCCCCACGCCCACGGCGGGCCCGACCTTCGACTTCACGCGCAACCTCACGTTCCACCCGCACCGCCGCGCCGCCTGGCACGTCATGCTGCTCCAGCTCCAGCAGCTGGCGGCTGACGCCCTGCGGCTCTCGACGGAGCCGGTCTATCCCGAACCCGTGCGCGAGCGGCTCGAGCTGGTCTACGAGAACGCCGCTCGGATGGCCCTCAACTTTTCGGGCGCCATGGGCATTCCCGTGCCGACGTGACCGCGCCGTCCCCGCCGCCGCCGGCCGACCCGATCCTGCTTGTGATCGCGTTCTCGGGCTGGGCGCTCCTGCGGCTGCCCACGGACCCCGACCCGACCGACGAGCCGCGCGGTGTGAGCGGCTACACGTTCGCGTTCGCAGGCGAGCCCGACTTCGACCGCATCCTCTACCTCCAGCCGCCCGCGAACTTCACGCCACGGTCCCAAAGCCCGCCGCTGGGAGTGACTGTCGCGAGCGCGGTGCGCACCGACGGCAAAGAGGTGCCGGCTCTTGCCGGCGCCGCCGTGAACCTGCTCGGCGAGCCCATGCTCGAGAACCGCAACTGGAACCTGACGCTGCCGGGCTTCGAGCCGATCGTCCCATTCCACCTGCAGATCACCGGCGGCGGCGTAACGATCGAGCGGGACGCCCCTCTGAACCCGCAGGACCCGGACCAGCCTGTGTGGCAGACCCCGCAGGAGCTGCTCCTCGCGCAGGGTGCACGCGGGATGGAATTCGAGCCCGCCACGATCGGAGAGGCGACCGGCATCTGGGACTCGTTGAAGGTGGTGACGGAGCGGCTGAGGGCGCTCCAGCGCGAGCTCGAGCACCTGAAGGCGCACAAGGGCGACCCCACGGCGATCGTCGCGCTCGAGGGCCGGATCGCCGAGCTCGAGTTCGCCGTCGCGAACCCGACCGACCGACGGGTGATGGCCCGGTACTTCGTCGAGCGGTTCGGATTCCCGATGACCGGCCAGGCGTCGGTCGCCGTCGACGGGAACCCGCTCGGCGGAACGCTCGACACCACGAGCCCGTGGGCCGTGAGCTTCTGGCTGGGCGCGTGGGACCCCGACGTGCTCTGCCTGTTCATGAAGGGCGCGCTCGAGGTGCCGTACCTGACCGTCTCCGACTGAAAGGAACCCCAATTGGCGCTCAAGGCCGATACGAACAAGCTGATGCGCGAGAGGCGGGTGGCGGAGCTGCTGCCGCACGCAGACGTCGAGGCGCTGGCCGCTCATGGCATCTCGCGGCGGGAGCTCGAGCAGCTCCAGCGACGCATCCGTGGCAAGGTCGTGGCGCCGGGGATGCCCGAGTATCCCAACGCCCGCGTCGGCAATCCGGTGTACCCGCACACCTTCTCTCCCAAGCTTGTCGTCTACTGCGCCGTGCCGAACGACGTCGCCGTCTGCCTCGAGGCCGCCCGTCGGCACGGCTTGCGGCCAACCTGTCGTTCCGGCGGCCACAGCAGCGCCGGCTTCTCGGTGAACGACGGCCTTGTCATCGACGTGAGCCTGATGAACCACGTCGCGGTCGATCTCCGCGCCCGTCGCGCGAACGTCGGCGCGGGCACGACGCTCGGTGAGCTGAACGCCGTGCTCAACACTTACGGTCTTCACGTGCCGGGCGGCACGTGCAACGACGTCGGCGTGGCGGGCCACATGATGGGCGGCGGCTACGGCTTCACCTCGCGCCAGTTCGGGATGAACTGCGACAGGGTCTTCGCGGTGAAGGTGATGCTCGCCGACGGCACCGTCGTCGAGGGCTCGCACGACGTCAACCCCGAGCTCCAGTGGGCCATCCGCGGCGGGACCGGCAACCAATTCGGCGTCCTGCTCGACGTGACGTACGAGCTGGCGGAGGTCTACGAGCTGTGGGGCTTCTGCCTCCAATGGGACGCTGCCGACGCTGCGCAGGTGCTCGCCGAGCTGCAGTCGTCCTACATGCGCAGCGGCGCCTCCGACGCGCTCGGCTACCTCGCCGTCTTCACCACGTTCGACGGCAAGCCGGGGCTCGCCGTGGTCGGCACGTACGACGGCTCGACAGACGAGGGCAAGCAGGAGCTGGCGGCGCTCCAAGCGGTCGGACGGGCGGCACTCACGATCGACAAGACCGACACGTACGCGAACCTCAACGAAGCGCTGCTCGACGTGCTACCCGGCATCCCGCCCCCGCCGTCCGGCCAAGGCGTCTACGAGGCGAAACAGCCGGCGTACATCACCCAGCCGCTTGGCCAAGACGGGTGGCAGAAGGTGATCGACTACTACGGCTCGACGCCGAACCCGTACAACATCGTCGTCGTCGAGCCGTACGGCGGAGTGATCTCGGCCTACCCCGCCGACGCTTCGGCGTTCGTGCACCGCGCTGTCGACATGGACTTCTTCGTCGACTCGTTCTGGATCGGCCAACCCGAGGGCCCCGACCGCAAAACCGCGGAGGAGTGGCTCGCCGGCTACCTCGAGATCGTTCGGCCGTGGTCGAACGGCGAGGTCTACCAGGACTATCCGGTCCGCGGTCTTGCCGACTATCGCTCGGCCTACTGGGCCGAGGCGTTCCCGCGCCTGCTCGAGATCAAGCAGAAGTACGACCCGGAGAACGTCTTCGACTTCGAGCAGAGCATCACCCCGCTGCCCGAAGGTGCTGCGGGTCACGACTGAGCCGCCGCGCCTCGGGAACGGCGAGATCGAGCGGTCAGGTCGCAAACAGGCGAAGCCCGGCTGATCGTCGTCCGCCACCACGATGAGTCCGCGAGGAGCTCGCGGCGGCGTAACCGGGCAGTCGAGTTCAGCGGCGTCGGATCGCGGCCTATGAGCTCGAGGTGCGCGGCCGAAGATCATGGGAGCTGGACCGCGCTTGACGCCGTAGGGTTCGCATATTCGGTCACGCGGCGGCGGTGTATTCGTGTATGAGGCCGCCGAGCAGGTCACGGCGGCGAATCGTGTGAATCGGCGGCGCGGGTAACGTCGCGGGAGCGCGCCGGATTGGCGGGGGCAAGGCACGCTCGCCGGGTGTCGGCTTAGGCGCGTTCCCACCAGCCGATCGGCACCGAGAGACGCTGTAGCGCGGGGCCGCCGTTCCGCTACGGTTGATCGCATGACGATCCAACGCATGGGTCACGTGGGCATCGTGGTCGACGACCTCGCCGCCGCGACGGCGTTCTTCGTCGAGCTCGGACTCAAGCTGCAGGGCAAGGGATCGGTCGAGGGCGGTTGGGTAGACCGCGTCGTGGGTCTCGAGGGCGTCCGGGCAGAGATCGCGATGGTGGAGACCCCTGATGGCCACGGACGGCTCGAGCTGACGAAGTTTCACGCCCCGTCGGGCCGGGGCGGCGACCGGCACGCCTGACGGACTCGAACCGTCGACCCCCTCCTTACCATGCGCTCCGCTCGGCAAGGGGTCGCAACCCGCGGCAACCGTTTGGCTTGTTTTCGCCATTTTGGGGCGCGCCGCCTTTGCCAGTGATTGCCACCGGTTGCGACCGCTAGGTTCCATAAAGGCTCCATGCCTGCGCCCCGCGGATGCGCGCCGCAGGCGCCTCCGGCCGGCGGGCGGACCGATGGTCGGGCTCCGTCGACGTAACCTCAGGCGGCTCGCCCGAACCAGCGCTCGCGTCGGGTCGCGCCGAACGCCGCTTTCTCCGCGGCGAGCTCGGGTGACGGGCCGGCGAGACGGGCGGTCGGCGTCGGCCCGCCAAGGAAGTTCGCCTCGACCTTGCCGACCGCTCCGCCGCCGAACTCGATGAAGCAGTTACCCGCACCTTCCCACGGCTGCGGCGGCTTGTCGCCGCGGAGCCGCGCGCCGATGTCGTCGGCGACGACCGCAGCGGCAGACTCCGCGAACACGCCTGCCTTCGCCGTAGGGGCGCCCGCGACATCGCCGACCGCGTACACGTCCGCGAACCGTGTCGCGAGATTCGCCCGCTCCACCGGGATCCAGCCGTCGACCGCGAGCCCGGAAGCCTCGACGACCTCGGGGACGCGGTGGACGGGAATACCGACGAACAGGTCGTAGGGAACGCTTTCGCCGCTCGCAAGCAACGCGTTCTTGCTCCGCGTGTCGAGCGCCGTGATGTGCTGGTTCGCCATGTAGTCGATCCCTCGCTGGCCGAGCGCGTCGAGGATGCTCTGCGAGACCTCCTTCGTGATCGGAACCGGCGCCGACATCGGGCCGATCACATGGATCTCCGCGGCTTCCCTGATCCCGCGTTTCACGAGGTGGTCGTGGAGCAGGAGCGCGCCTTCGAACGGCGCGGGTGGGCACTTGAAGGGCTGCCCGAGGATCCCGATCAGGATCGTTCCGGACTCGAACTCGGGGAGCGCGTCGCGCATGCGCTCGGCACCCGCGAGTGAGTAGTACTCGTAACCGCCTTCCTCGAAGCCTGGAGTCGCCGCGAAGTCGTAGTTCGCTCCCAGTGCGACGACGAGGATGTCGGCGTCGTAGGACCCCCGGTCGGTGGTGACGCGCCGTGTCTCCGGCTCGATTGACTCCACGCGCTCCCGGCGGAATTCGACGCAGTCCTTCGATATGTCGGCGTAGGGGAGGAGGACATCCTCCGTGGCCTTGCGGCCGAACAGGATGTCGAGCTTCGAGTATCCGAAGCTGAACGCGTCGTTCTGGTCGATGAGCGTCACGCTGACCTCGTCAGGCAGCGAATCGGAGAGACGGGTCGCAAGCTCCAGGCCCGCGAAGCCAGCGCCGAGGATGACGACGTGCTTCTTGCTCACTCACGCGGACGATAACGCGACAGCTCTACGACGTTCGTTCGGCCGCTGAACGCCGGCCTTACGGGCGGCGCGTCGGCGGCGCTGTCGGTCCGAGGTAAGGACGGTGCGCAACCGCACACCAACTCCTCCGACGCCGAATTCGCAAAAGGAGGAGCACATGCCTTACGGGAGTTGGACCAACGATCTGCCGACGGGGTTCTTTCTCGCCGTGCACATCGCCGCGTTCGCGATCGGGGCCGGCTTCGCCTGGCTGGCCTTCAAGCGCGAGCTCGCTTTGCTCGGCGGAGCGTTCTCGCTGTTCGCCGCCGCTGAGCTCGTCTACATGACCTACCACCTCGACTGGACCGTCTTTCTGTTCGCTCACACGATCGCCGAGGTACTCGACCTCGCCGCGTTCCTGCTCGTGTTCGCGGGCGCGGTCTACTCGGTCGTGCGCCGACCGGCGCTCGGGGTGACGCCCTCATGAGTCTGCACCGGTTTCTCCTCCCCGCCGCCGCAATGCTCGTCGCGACAGTGTTCGCGGCGGGCTGCGGCGGCACCGGCAGCAGCGAGCCGGTGGCGACGACAAAGGTGTCGATGGCCAAGAGCTATCGCTTCGACCCGAAGACGATCGAGATCAGGGCCGGCGACACCGTCACCTGGACAAACCACGACAACTTCACCCACACCGTCGAGGTCGACGGCCAAGACGACCACAAGGTCGGCCGCGGCGACAGCGTCTCGATCAGGTTCGGCAGGCCCGGCACCTACCACTACGTCTGCACGCTGCACAGCCACGACATGCACGGGACGGTGATCGTCACGTGACGCTCGCCGACGTGCGCGCCGACATCGTCATCCTCAGCTGCGCGATCAGCGCCGGCATTCACGGCGCCCTCGTTCCTGACCACTTCGAGGAAGGCACGGGCGCCGGGCTCGGCTTCGTCGTCGCGGCCGTCCTGCTCGCCCTCCTCGCCGTCGTCCTGACCCGCAAGCCAACGCAACTCGCGCTCGGCGCGACCACGGCCGTCTTTGCCGGCCTGATCGCCAGCTACGCGCTCGCGGTCACGACCGGCTTCCCGCTCCTCCACCCGGAGCCGGAAGCGCTCGACGGGCTCGCGCTCTTCACCAAGGCGGTCGAAGCCATCGGGCTCGTGCTGGCCGCAGGCCACCTGCGGCGACCGTCGCTCACCCTCACCCTCAGACAACCGAAAGGAACGCCGACATGAACACGCAGCGGGCCTCACGCCCGATCCCAATCGCCCTAACGGCCTTGGTCGCCTTCTTCAGCGCCCTCGCCGCGCTCGCCGTCTCGAACGGCATGGACATGGCCCAGGCGCACGGCAACCAGCCGCAGCACGCCCAGGCGCCAAAGCACATGACGATGACCGTCCACCGGTCGCGGATGCTGACGGCGAAGGCGGTCGCGCTGCGCATGGACATGCGCAAGCTCTGGGAAGACCACATCACCTGGACGCGACTGGCGATCATCAGCCTGACGACCAACGCTCCCGACACCGAGGCGACCGTCGGCCGGCTGCTGCAGAATCAGACAGACATCGGCAGCGCGATCAAGCCGTTCTACGGCAACGCTGCCGGAGACCAGCTGACCGCGTTGCTACGGCAGCACATCCTGATCGCGGCGGACGTGATAGCCGCCGCGCAAGCCGGCGACAGCGCCAAGCTCGCCGATGCCCAAGCCCGCTGGGTCGCGAACGCGGACGGGATCGCCGCTGTCCTACACAGCGTCAACCCGCGCCAATGGCCGCTCGGCGAGATGAAAGCGATGATGCACAGGCACCTCGACCTGACGACACAGGAAGCGGTCGCCAGGCTGCAGGGCAACTGGAGCGCCGACGTCGCCGCCTACGACAAGGTGCACGAGCAGATCCTGCACATGGCCGACATGCTCTCCAAGGGCATCGTCAAGCAGTGCCCGGCCCGCTTCCGCTAGCCGCCCGCGTCCCCTCGCTGGCCCTCCGCCCCGAGGCGATCCACCTCGGGGCGGACGCGTCCGGAGGTAAGGACCGGGCACGACGCGTCACCAAGTAGACATGCAAACAAAGACGACGAGCGAGCGAAGCGCCGAGGAGGTTGTCCGCTGGCGCCGGGAGCGGCTGGTGGAATCCGGTTTTCCGCTGCCGCTTGCGGCTAGGCTCGCCAAGAACCCGCGCTACGACCTGCACGCGCTGATCGAGCTAGTCGAGCGAGGCTGCCCGGCGGACCTCGCGGTCCGAATCCTCGCTCCAGTCGAGGAGAACACCGCCGCATGAACGCCGTGAGCGCGGCTACCGTAGCGCGCGTGGAGCCGCAAGCCCTCTGCCGACGCTCGTGCCGGCGCCACCCTCGCTCGATCCCGGGTCGGGGGAGTGGCTGCGCTCTCTGCGCGCCTCAGGCGCAGAACGTGAGGAGGCGATCGCGCGCCTGCACGCGCTGCTTTTGCGCGCGGCGCGCTTCGAGGTCGCCCGCCGGCGGCCGACGCTGCCGCATCTGCGCGGCGGCGACCTCGACGACATCGCGATCCAAGCCGCTGATGACGCGCTCATGGGCGTCCTTCGCCGCCTCGACGACTTCCGCGGCGCCAGTCGCTTCACCACCTGGGCCTACAAGTTCGCCCTCTACGAGGCGGCGGTCAAACTGCGCAAGCGCGCCTGGCAGGGGCGCGAGGTGCCGCTCGAGCCCGAAGGCTGGGCCCTGTTCTCGAGCGCCGGCCTCGAGCCAGACGCCGAGGTCGAGCAGAGCGAGCTGCTCGCAACGCTACAGGCGGCGATCGATGATGTGCTGACGCCGCACCAGCGGCGCGTCCTGGTGGCATTGGCCTTGAACGGCGTCCCGATCGACGTTCTCGCCGAGCGGCTCAACACCAACCGCAACGCGCTCTACAAGACGCTGCACGATGCGCGGCGGAAGCTGCGCAAACATCTAGACGAGCGCGGTTTCGTGCTCGATAGCCTGGAGGAGAGATGATGGAGCGACCCGATCTCAAGCAGGCGCTGGGCCGGCTGCTAGGGCCGGCTGGGCCCGAGGTCGGCTGCGACGTCTGCTTCGAGGAGCTCGACCGCTACGTAGAGCTCGAAATCGCCGGCGCCGACGCCGACGCCGCCATCCCCGGACTGCGTGCGCATCTAGACGGCTGCTCGGCCTGCCGCGAGGAGCACGACAGCCTGTACGCGCTCGTCAGCGGCAGCCAAGCGCTCTAGGCGATTTGCGAACGTAAGACGCGCTCGCCCCCAAGCGGGCGTGGGGGGAACGAGCTTTCTGCTCGCTCCCAGTGCTAACTGCGCTGGGGGCCGGGGAAGCTCCGCCTCCTCGTTCGTACGGCGCGCCCGACGCCCCGAAAATCCGAGGTAAGAACGGGCGAGCTGCTGCCACTAACTAACTGGTACCTGCCGCGCGCTGGAGGCTTTGCCCAGATGGCCGTCGTCAAAAGGGTTCTCGCGTCCTTTATCGCACTTGCCGCCGTCGCCGCGCTCCTTCTGCTCGGCGGCATCCTCGTCAACGTGTGGCTCCCAAGAACCCCATCGCGACTAATGAGGAGGCGCGGTCATTCCGCGTTGCGGTCCGAATCCGGGCGCCGGGGCGTGAGCCTGCGGATTCGGCTGGCACGGTCGTCGGGATGGCCGAGGGTGAAGCGCGGGGCGCCGTAGAGTCTTGGTACGCGAAGGCGTTGCTCGTGACGTTCTTGGCGTTTCTGTATCGGGCGGTGCGGTGCCTGCTTGAGCTGCTCGTCCTCACGTGGCGGTCGGGTTAGATCAGCTTGCGCGCGACGGCGACCCAGACAGTGCCGGCGGCGCCGACGAGCCCGTGCGGACTAAACCCGAGCTGGATCGTCTTCACCACCTTGTTCGTGCGCGGGTCGATGCCCGAGACGGTGCCCGCGACCTGATCGTGACCCAGACCGGGCACGTTCGTGCGGTGAAGCGGAGACGAGACGCCCTCGCGCCTCTCGCTAGCGAATCGAGGCCGTCGATCACGAGGAGAGCACGTCGGGGGACCGTTGCGGCCCCCCCGAGGAGTGCGGACCTACTTCTTGGGTGTGGCGATGAAGACGGCCGCGCGGGAGCCGTTCGGCGCGGCCGGGTCGGCGATGGTCGCGATGAAGGAGAGCTGGCCGAGGTCGTTCAGCCCCTCCTCGCAGAACAGGAGCCCGGCCACCGTCCCGCCGTCGAGCTTGTCGCCGGTCTCGATCACGCGGTCCTGGACGACGCGCGGACCGACGAAGATCCCGGTCGTGACCTGGTCGTCGAGGGTCGCGAGGAACGCCACGCTGCCCTTGTTGTCGAGCGAGGGCGGCCTGAACCCGAACGAGTCGAACGGCCCCGTCGTATCGGCGACCGTCGTGAGCGGGCCGCCGCTGCCGGTCACGATCGCGGACACGAACTGACCGGTCGCGTCGAAGGCCGACCGGTAGAAGGCGACTGTCCCGCGGTCGTTCAGCGTCGGCTTCTCCACATTGACTGTCGAGACCGGCGCCGCGATCGTGCTGAACGC
>DASQWB010000031.1:0-15377 GCA_035640455.1 Gaiellaceae bacterium
ATCGCGGCCGAGTACGGGCTGCCGCACATCGCGACCGGCGACATCCTGCGCGAGGCGATGGCCGCGGACACGCCGCTCGGGCGCGAGGTGCGGCCGATCTACGACAGCGGCGGCCTCGTCCCGGACGAACTCATGATCGAGCTGATCCGCGACCGGCTCTCGCAGCCGGACACGGCGAACGGCTTCATCCTCGACGGCTTTCCGCGCACCTTCGCGCAGGCGGAGGCGCTCGACACGATGCTGCGGGACATCGACCGGCCGCTCGATCTCGTCCTCGAGCTCCAGGTGCCCGACGAGGTCGCCGTCGAGCGGCTGAGCCGGCGCGCCGCGCTCGAGGGGCGGCCTGACGACACGCCCGAGGCGATCAGGCGCCGGCTCGAGCTCTACCACGAGGAGACGGAGCCGCTCGTCGAGTACTACCGCGCGCGCGGGAACGTCGTCGGTATCCACGGCGACCGGACCGAGAACGAGGTCTTCGCGGAGGTCCAGCGGGCGGTCGAACAAGCAGGGGCCGTGGCGTGATAGTGCGAAAGTCGCGCCACGAGATCGAGAAGATGGCCACGGCGGGCGCGCTCGTGGCCGACACGATCGCTCACGTCGGCGAGCACATCCGGCCGGGCGTGACGACGGCCGAGCTCGACCGAATCGGCGAGGACTACATCCGCTCGCACGGCGGTGTGCCGACCTCGAAGGGCTACCGCGGCTTCCCGGCCGCGCTCTGCCTGTCTCCGAATGACATGATCGTGCACGGGATCCCGGGGCCCTACCGACTCGACGAGGGCGACCTGATCTCCGTCGACGTCGGCGTGACGCTCGACGGCTTCGTCGCGGACGCGGCCTGCACGTTTCCCGTCGGCGACGTCTCGGAGGAGGCCGAGCGGCTGCTGGAGGCGTGCCAGGTCGCCCTCGCGGCCGGGATCGAGCAGGCGAAGGTCGGCAATCGCGTGGGCGACATCTCCGCGGCCGTCCAGCAGACGACCGAGGAGCGGGGCTTCTCGGTCGTCCGCAGCCTGGTCGGGCATGGCGTGGGCCGCTCGTACCACGAGGATCCGCAAGTGCCGAACTTCGGTCCTCCCGGCCGCGGGCCGGCGCTCGCCGAGGGGATGACGCTCGCGATCGAGCCGATGATCACCGCCGGTCGCGCGGACGTGTACGTCCACGACGACGGATGGTCGATCTCGACCGTCGACGGCTCGCTCTCCGCGCACTTCGAGCACACGGTGGCGGTGACCACGTCGGGCCCGCGGATCCTGACGACGAGCGCAGTGCCTTTGCTACGATGACGCGTCGCCGCAGGGCGCTTTTCTGTGCGCCCGAAGGGTCAAGCCGCGCTCGTTGAGCGCGGTTTCCACGAAGGTCGAGGAGTTGTGAAGGTCAGAGCATCCGTCAAGCCGATGTGCGAGCGCTGCCGCGTGATCAAGCGGCACGGCACGACCATGGTCATCTGCACGAATCCGCGTCACAAGCAGCGTCAGGGCTAGGAGGGGCATGGCACGCATCGCTGGAGTGAATCTCCCCAACCAGAAGCGCCTCGAGATCGGGCTCACGTACATCTACGGCATCGGCCAGCCGACCGCGCGCCAGATCTGCGCCGCGCTCGGGCTGTCGCCGGACACGAAGGTGCGCGACCTCACCGACGAGGAAGTCACGAAGCTCCGGACTTACATCGACGAGAACCTCGAGGTCGAGGGCGAGTTGCGGCGCGAGCGCTCGCAGGCGATCAAGCGACTGTCCGAGATCGGCGCTTACCGCGGGATCCGGCACCGCCGCGGACTGCCCGTGAACGGCCAGCGCACGAAGACGAACGGCCGCACGCGCAAGGGCCCGAAGAAGACCGTCGGCCGCGGAAAGAAGGCCAAGTAGCGTGGCGCCGCCCCGCAGGCCAGCGACCCGCGGTCGCACCCGCCGCCGCGTCCGGAAGAACATCGCGATCGGCCAGGCCCACATCAAGACGTCGTTCAACAACACGATCGTGTCCCTGACCGACAAGGACGGGAACGTCATCGCGTGGGAGTCCGCCGGCTCGGCCGGCTTCAAGGGCTCGCGGAAGTCGACCCCGTTCGCGGCGCAGGTCACGGCCGACTCGTGCGCCCGCAAGGGCATGGAGCACGGCCTGCAGAAGGTGGAGGTCTTCGTCAAGGGGCCGGGCTCCGGGCGCGAGACCGCGATCCGCTCGCTCCAGGCCGCGGGCCTCGAGATCCTCGGCGTGAAGGACGTGACGCCGCAAGCGCACAACGGCGTGCGGCCCCGGAAGCGGAGGCGCGTCTAGTGGCGGCCCCCTCCCGCCAGTCTCGCGCTCTCCGGGGCGCTGCAACGCTCCGCGTCGCGGCGTCCTCAGTCGCGCCCGTAGCCTTCGGCTACGAACGCTCCCTGCGTCCTTGCGACGCGGGCGTTTCGCGGCCGGAGAGCACGAGCCCGACGGGAGGTGACCGCTAATGGCCCGCGATCTCGGCCCGAAGTGCCGCGTCTGCCGCCGGGAGGGCATGAAGCTCTTCTTGAAGGGTGAACGCTGCCTGACGGAGAAGTGCGCCATCGAGCGTCGCAGCTATCCGCCGGGCGAGCACGGCCGCGGCCGAATCAAGCAGTCCGAGTACCTGCTCCAGCTGCGCGAGAAGCAGAAGGCGCGCCGGTACTACGGCCTGCTCGAGAACCAGTTCCGCACCTACTACACGAAGGCGGCGAAGGGCACCGGCGTCACCGGCGAGAACCTGCTGCGGATGCTCGAGACCCGGCTCGACAACGTCGTCTACCGGCTGGGCTTTGCCGCCTCGCGCGCGCAGGCGCGGCAGCTCGTGCGGCACAGGCACTTCCACGTGAACGGCCGCCGGGTGAACATCCCGAGCTACCAGGTCAAGCCGGACGACGTCGTCACCGTCGCTCCAGGCAGCTCCGCCGAGCCGGTGATCCGCGACGCCACCGACCTCACGGCGTCCGTCGCGCCGTGGCTCCAGGCCGACCACGACGGCCTCACCGGGAAGATCCTCAAGTGGCCCGAGCGGGCCGAGATCGACACGCCGGTGCAGGAGCAGCTCATCGTCGAGCTCTATTCCAAGTAGCACCCCCAGAAAGGAAGAGATGGCAGTTCGCACCAGCCTGATGGAATTCCAGATTCCGAAGATCGTCCACGAGGAGGTCGACGAGCACCGCGGCGTCTTCGTGATCGAGCCGCTCGACCGCGGCTTCGGCTACACGTTCGGCAACTCGCTGCGCCGTGTCCTCCTCTCGTCGCTCGAGGGCGCCGCCGTCACCTCGGTGAAGATCGAGGGGATCGCGCACGAGTTCACGACCCTGCCGGGCGTGCGCGAGGACGTCACCGACATCATCCTCAACCTCAAGAACCTGATCTGCCGGCTGCACGGCGACTCGCCGGAGATCGAGGTGCACGTCGCGAAGTCCGGCTCGGGCTCCGTGACGGCGGGCGACATCGAGGCCCCGGCCGACCTCGAGATCCTGAACCCGGAGCTCGAGATCGCGAACCTCGCGAAGAGCGGGAAGCTCGAGCTGACGCTCACGATCGGCCGCGGCCGCGGCTACTTGCCGGCGGAGCTGAACCGCGGGCCGGAGCACACGATCGGCGTCATCCCGATCGACTCGATCTTCTCGCCCGTGCGCCGCGTCTCGTATGACGTCGAGGCGGCCCGCGTCGGGCAGCGGACGGACTACGACAAGCTGACCCTCGACGTCACCACCGACGGCTCGCTCGACCCGCGCGACGCGATCGCGCAGGCCGCGGAGATCCTGATCCGCCAGCTCGCGATCTTCACCGACCTCGAGAAGATCGAGGGCTTCGGCGAGACGCCTTCCACGGCCGGCGACGGCGCCGGGCCGGAGCTGCCGATGGCCCACGGGATGGAGAACTTCCCGATCGAGGAGCTCGAGCTCGGCGTCCGGTCCTACAACTGCCTGAAGCGGGTCGGCATCGAGACGATCGGCGACCTCGTGACGAAGACGGAGACGGAGCTCGCGGCGATCCCGAACTTCGGCAAGAAGTCGATCGAGGAGGTCAAGGAGACGCTCGCCTCGCACGGCCTGACGCTGCGCGGGGACGAGAACCAGCTCTCCGGCGCCTAGGCACCATGCGACACCACCGCGCGGGGAAGAAGCTCGGCCGTGACTCGGCCCACCGCAAGGCGCTCTACTCGAACCTCACGAGCGCCTTGATCGAGCACGGCCGGATCCGGACGACCGAGGCGAAGGCGAAGGCGGTGCGACCGATCGCGGAGCAGATGATCACGCTCGGCCGCCGCGGCGACGTCCATGCGCGCCGGCAGGCGCTCGCCTACCTGCGCTCGCAGGACGTCGTCCACAAGCTCTTCTCCGACGTCGGGCCGCGGTTCTCGGACCGCCCCGGCGGCTACTCGAGGATCGTCAAGATCGGCCCGCGCCCGGGCGACTCGGCGCCGATGGCCTATCTCGAGCTCGTCGACTACGTTCCGTAGTCAGGCTGCGTTCCCGAGGGCCGCGCTGACCGCGGCAATGATGATGCCGCCGAGGGTGACGGTCGCGAGAGCGCGGAGGAAGCCGACCTCGAAGTAGCGCCAGCGCATCCACGCGAGTCCGATGAGCTCGACGCCGACGACGATGACCGCGACGACGATGGCCACGCGGTAGTGCGGGATGAGGAACGGCAGGGTGTGGAGGACGCCGCCGACGAAGGTGCCGACGCCGGTGATCGAGCCGCGGACGAATGGGTTGCCGCGGCCGGTGAGCTCGCCGGTGTCCGAGAGGCCTTCCGAGAACGCCATGCTCACGCCGGCGCCGATCGCCGTCGCGAGCCCGGCGAAGAACGCGTAGTGCGGCCGGTGCGTCGCGAGTGCGACCGCGAAGATGGGCGCCAGGGTCGAGAGCGACCCGTCGATGAGCCCCACCATCGCGGGCTGGATGCGCTGGAGCAGGAACGCGTGGTCCTTCGGCACAAGTAGAGTGTACCAACCGGTTCGCAAAGCAGTAGAACATAAGGAAGTCCTGACAAAACGGGTCAGGCGACCCTGACGTGCGGCTCCGGCTGGCGCTCGAGTATGACGGCACGGGCTTCCACGGCTGGGCCGCGCAGCCCGGCCTGCGGACGATCGAAGGCGTCGTCCGTGCGGCTTTGGACTCTGTCTTTCCCCGTTGGTCGGAGCTCGCGGTCGCGGGCCGGACCGACGCGGGCGTCCACGCGCTCGGTCAGGCGGCGAGTCTCGAGGCCGAGGGCGGACCGCCGCCCGAGCGCGCAGCGGCGGCGCTCAACGCGCTCCTGCCGGGCGATGTGAACGTCCTCGAGGTCGAGGAGGTGCAGCCCGGATTCGACGCGCGCCAGTCGGCACGGTCACGTACCTACCGGTACCGGATCTTCCGGCGCCGCACGTCCTCGCCGTTCGAGGTCCGCCGCAGCTGGTGGGTTCCGGGGCCGCTCGACGAGCAGGCGCTCGCGGACGCAGCGGAGCTTCTCCTCGGGGAGCACGACTTCCGCGCGTTCACGCCCTCGGAGACGCAGCACCGGGTGTTCATGCGGGAGGTGTCGCGCGCCGAATGGCACCGGCGCGGCGAGCACCTCGACTTCGAGATCACGGCCGACAGCTTCCTGCGGCACATGGTGCGAACGCTCGTCGGGACGATGATCGAGTTTCCGCCCGACCGGATCGGGCCGCTCCTCGAAGGGCGACCTCGCGCCGAGGCAGGCACGACAGCGCCGCCATGGGGCCTCTACCTCGTCGGGGTCGACTACGACTGACGTCGCCTCACGGATCGCCGGCGCATCGCGAGCCACACGAGCCCGGAGAGCGGCGCTGCGAAGGCGAGGTAGGAGAGGAAGAACCGTCCACTCTTGAGGTAGGTCGGGTTCTCGAGCGGATTCAGCGGGACCGGTGGCCGCAGCTCACGTTTCGACATGCCGCGGAACGCGGACATGTCGGATTCCACGAGCCAGACCGGCTTGCCGTAGTGCGCGGTCAGCGTCTTCGGATCGACCGGCGCCGACACGACGAGCGTCGCGAAGACCGCGATCAGTGCGATGGCGAGCGCGGCGCCGTACATGAGCGCCGGTCCCGGCCGGAGTGCACGTCGAGGACGATCCACCTGGATAGCATCATCGTCGATGCGATTTCCGGTCGTCCTCTTCGACCTCGACGGCACCCTGATCGACTCCGGGGCGATGATTCTCGCCTCGTTTCGGCACGCGACCCGGACGATCCTCGCGCGCGAGATCCCGGACGAGGTGCTGCTCGCCAACGTCGGCGGCTCGACGCTCCACGAGCAGATGCACGCGCTCGATCCGGCGCGCGCCGACGACCTCGTGGCGTGCTACCGCGAGCACAACATGCCGCTCCACGACGAGCTCCAGCCGTGCCGGGGCGTCGTCGACGTCCTGGAGCGGCTGCGCCGGGAGGGGCGCCGGCTCGGGATCGTGACCGCGAAGCGGCAGGCCGGGATCGGCCTGGCGTTCCGCATCCTCCCGCTCGCGCACCTCTTCGACGCCGCCGTGGCGAGCGACGACGTGTCGCGCGGCAAGCCGTATCCGGACGGCATCCTGCGCGCGCTCGAGCTGCTCGAGGCGCGGCCCGACGAGGCAGCGTACGTCGGCGACGCGCCGTTCGATGTCGAGGCCGCGAGGCGCGCTGGCGTGCATTCGGTCGCCGTCACGTGGGGCGGGATCCACTCGCGCGCGACCCTCGAGAACGCCCGCGCCGATACGCTCGTCGACTCGCCGGGGGAGCTCCTTGGCGTCCTCTGAGGTGCTCTCGCGGGCCGAGGAGCTCCGCGAGCGGCTGACCGCCTACTCGTACGAGTACTACGTCCTCGACGACCCGTCCGTCTCGGACGCCGAGTACGACCGCCTCTACGACGAGCTCGTCCGGCTCGAGACCGAGCACCCGGAGCTCGTGACGCCGGACTCGCCGACGCAGCGCGTCGGCGCCCCGCCGTCGGAGAAGTTCGAGAAGGTCGAGCACCCCACCCCGATGGGTTCGCTCGAGAAGGTGGCGACCGACGAGACGCTCGAGAAGTGGCACAGGGACGTCTGCAAGCGGCTCGGGACGACCGACGTCGTCTACGTCACCGAGCCGAAGATCGACGGGCTCTCGATCAACCTGATCTACGAGAACGGCGTCTTCGTCCGCGGGGCGACTCGTGGCGACGGAAGGCGCGGCGAGGACGTCACGCCGAACCTGCGCACGATCAAGGCGATCTCCCTGCGCATGCAGCTCGGAGACGGGGACGCGCCGCCGCCGCTGCTCGAGGTGCGCGGCGAGGTCTACCTGCCGCTTAGCGGCTTCAATGCGCTCAACGAGCGCCTGGTCGCGGCGGGCAAGAAGCCGACCCCGAACCCGCGCAACGCGGCCGCAGGCTCGCTGCGCCAGAAGGACTCGACGATCACCGCCCAGCGTCCGTTGTCGATCTGGATCCACGGCCTCGGCGTGCGCCAGGGGCTGACCGTCGAGGGGCATTGGGACGCGCTGCAGTGGCTGCGCGCGCACGGCTTCCGGACGAACCCGTTCGCGGAGCGCCACGAGACCGTCGCCTCGGTCGCGGAGGCCTGCCGCGACTGGGAGCGGCGCCGCGTCGAGCTCGACTACGAGATCGACGGGATCGTGATCAAGGTCGACTCGTTCGACCAGCAGCGGCGGCTCGGCTCGCTGCACGAGCGGCCGCGCTGGGCGCGCGCCTTCAAGTGGGCGCCGCTGACGGCGACGACGCGGTTGAACAAGATCGCGATCCGCGTCGGGAGGACGGGCACGCTCAACCCGTGGGCGATGCTCGAGCCGGTCGAGGTCGGCGGTGTGACGGTCTCGCGCGCCACCCTCCACAACGAGGAGGACATCAACCGCAAAGACATCCGCGAGGGCGACGACGTCATCGTCCAGCGGGCCGGCGACGTCATCCCGCAGATCGTCGGCCCGGCCGGCGCGCACCGGGCCGGGACGAAGCCGTTCGAGATGCCGAAGCGCTGCCCGCTCTGCGACGCGGAGGTCGTGAAGCCGGAGGGCGAGGCGATGCACCGCTGCCCGAACCGGGCCTGTCCGTCGCGCGGGCTCGAGACCTTGATCACCTGGGTCGAGGGCCCAGGCGGCATCGACGGCGTCGGGGAGCAGTCCGTGCGTCGATTGTGGGACCTCGGGCTCGTCCGGTCGCTGCCCGACCTCTACCGCCTCACGAAGGAGCAGCTGCTGGAGCTCGAGGGCTACGCCGAGATCTCGGCGACGAACGCGATCGAGTCCATCCAGGCGTCGAAGAGCGTGCCGTTCTACTGCGTGCTGCTCGGCCTGAACATCCCCGACGTAGGCTGGGTGACGGCGCAGAACCTCGCCCGGCACTTCGAGAGCGTCGACCGGCTCGTCGAGGCGAGCCAAGAGCAGATCCAGGAGGTCGACGGGATCGGGCCCGAACGTGCCGAGGCGATCGCCGAGTGGTTCTCCGACGAGGCGAACCGCCAGCTCGTCGCGGAGCTCCGCGAGCTTGGTCTTCGCTTCGAGGTCGGCGAAGAGGACCGGCCGAAGGAAGGGCCGCTCACGGGACACACGTACGTGATCACGGGAACGCTCGAGCGCTATACGCGCGACGAGGCGGCGGCAGCGCTCGAGGCCAAAGGCGCCAAGATCACCAACTCCGTCTCGTCGAAGACCACCGGCCTCGTCGTCGGCGAGGAGCCCGGCGCGTCGAAGCTGACGAAGGCACAGCGGAACGGCGTGCCGCTCCTCTCCGAGGCCGATCTGCTCGAGCTACTGAGCCGCTAGCACCGTCGCGAAGCGGTCCTGCGCCACGCGCGCCCACCAGGACGAGATCGGGTGGCCGTTGTGGACGACGGCGAAGACGTAGCGGCCGCGGACGAAGCCCGAGAGCGCCGAGGCCTCCGAGGTCGTGCCAGTCTTCGCGACGACGTTGCCGCGCGCCGGCGGACGGCGCATGCGGTCGTGAAGCGTCCCGCTCACCCCGGCCACCGGAAGCGAGCCGACGAAGCGGTCGCGGAGCTGCGGCGTCGCCCACGCCGCCTCGAGGATCCCGACGAGCGCGTTCGGCGTCAGGCGGTCGAGGAGCGAAAGGCCCGAGCCGTCGACGATCCGGACGCCCGCCAGAGGAACGTCCGCTGCGGCGAGCTGCTTCGTGACGACGGCCGCGCCGGCGGCGGTCGTCCCGCGATCGGCGGCGACCGCGCCGAGTTCCTTCAGGAGCAGCTCCGCGGTGAAGTTGTCGCTCTCGAGATCCATGGCGCGGACGATCGAGGCGAGCGTCGGCGAGGCGACGGACGCGAGCGGGAAGGCCTCGGCGTCGGCACGGCCGGTGGTGGGTCGGCCCGGGACCCTGATCCCGGCGGCGCGGAGGGCGTCGCGGAAGGCGAGCACGGCTCCCAGCGCCGGCTGCGTCGAGACGGCGCCGCGGTAGTGGGCGCGGTCGACGGCGAGCGCGGAGAGCGGCGGCGACTCGTTGACGTAGAAGGAGGCCTTCCAGCCGGGCGCGGTACGGCGGGAGTCGAACCAGGACTCGTCGCCGAGAACGGGGCCGGTCACCCGGCGCAGCCCCAGCCGGCGGAGCTGGAGCGCCAGGGTCTTCAGGTCGAAGCGCGAGAGCGTGGGGTCGCCGTGCCCCTGGAGGACGAGGCTTCCGTGTCAGACGCTTCCCTCCTGGGAGCCTTCGCCGAGGACGTCGGTCTGGAAGCGGAAGGCGGGGCCGAGGATCCTGAGCGCCGCGAGCGTAACTGGCAGCTTCTCGGTCGAGGCGGGAGCGAACGGCACGCCGGCGTTGCGTGCGAAGACCGTTCGGCCGGTCGCGAGCTCGACCGCGAGGGCACCCGTCCGGCTCGGCTGGACGTGCGGCACGCGGAGCGCGCGGGCGAGGCGCTGTTGGAGGGTTGGATGGACCCGCGTCTGCGCCGCGGCGGCGGCGGCGAGCGCGAGCGCGGCGAGGAGCGCGGCGAGGACGGCCAGCGGGCGCACCGGCGAATTGTCGGACCCTCGGGGGAGGGCGTCAAGGAAGATGGGCCGGGCCGGCGCGGAAGATAGGTCGCTCGGCCCATGTTCCTCCCGTGCGGGCGGCAGATAATCGACGAGACCGCAACCGTCGCCCGTGACTCGAGAGACCGCCACCCTGTACGAGGACATTCGCGCGCTGCTCGACCAGCCGCCGGGAGCCGAGGAGACCGGCTTCCTCGGTCGGCTCGAGCACACGCTGACCGACGGCTACGCGCGCGCGCTCGCGCTCGAGGCCGAGCGGGTGCGGCTCGCGCGGCGGATGGGAGAGCTCGCCGGCGGTCTCCACGACGAGTCGGGCGAGGCGCCGACGGCCGAGCTCGGCGCGGTCGCGAGGCGGCTCACCGACGCCGAGGCGGAGCTCACCCGCCTCCGCAGCGTCCTCGAGAGCCTGCGGGAGCGCGCCCGCGCGGTCAGAGCCGCTTAGAGCCGCGTCTCTCGACCTGCGTCGATCGGTTCGACCCGATCGTTTCAGACGGACGCACGGGCAGAGCCCGCGCGTCCTGATGGTCGGCGCCGCCGAGTCGGCGCCTTAGACGATCCCGCTCCGTACGGCGTAGACGGCCGCCTGGATGCGGTTGTCGATCTGGAGCTTCATCAGGATGTTCGAGATGTGGTTCTTCACCGTCTTCGGGCTGATGTGGAGCTCCGCCGCAATCTGCGCGTTGTCCTTGCCGTTCGCGATCAGCTTCAGCACCTCGATCTCGCGCTCCGAGAGCTCGGCGCGGATCGTCCGCTCGATGTCCGGCTGGCTGCTCGACGAGCGGACGCGGCGCAGCACCTTGGCCGCGATCGTCGGCGAGATGAGCGACTCCCCGACCGCGGCCGCGCGGATGCCCTGCATCAGCTCCTGGATCGACGCGTCCTTGAGCAGGTAGCCGCAGGCCCCGGCGAAGATCGCGTCCATCACGTCGCCGTCCTGGTCGGAGATCGTCAGGACGACGACGCGGGTGAGCGGCGCGAGCGCCGAGATCTGCCGCGTCGCCTCCACGCCCGTCATGCCGGGCATGTTGAGGTCCATGACGACGACGTCCGGGGCGGACTCGCTCACGATCCGCACCGCCTCCGAGCCGCCTGCGGCCTCGCCGACGACGTGCACTTCGTCCTGCTCCTCGAGCAGCGTACGCAGGCCTGCGCGAAAGAGATCGTGGTCGTCGACGATCAGGACGCGGATCGCGTCCACCGCCGCCGGGTGCTGGGCCTCCACCATCGCCGGGTCGCGCAGAGTTTATAGGCGCCGCTTGCGGTGCCGGCGTCAGGACGTGCGGGTCTTCCCGCACGTCCGTCTGAAATGACCGGTCGACAGGATGGGCTAACCCGCGCCCGTTAGTGCAGGGTGATGGTGACGGCGCGGCGTCCCCAGGCTCGGGCCGCCGAGTCGGACGGGAACCAGAGGTCGACCATCGCGCCGGAGATGCCCGAGCCGACGTCGGCCGCGACGCCCTCGCCGTAGCCCGGGATCGACATGCGCGTGCCGAGCGGGATGACGCTCGGGTCGACGGCCACGACGCCCCAGCCGACGGGGAGCCCGGTCGCCGTGTTCCCGCCGAGGGAGTAGCCCGTCGCGACGACCCCCATCGTCCCCGGCCCGCTGGGCGTTGCGGGCGACGAGGCCGCCGGTGTGGGCGGGGCGGCAGCGACCAGCGTCGCCGCCTTCGCCCGCGCGGCGGCCGCCGCGCTCTCGAGCGAGGCGATGCGTGCGCCGTTCAGCCGCTCCTTCGCCCGCAGGCTCGCCAGGTATGTGGTGTGCTGCGCCCGCGTCGCAGCGAGCACCGAGGCTGCCGCCGCGGCGTCGCGCCGGAGCCGCTCGAGCGTCGCGCTCCGTCGCGCGAGGGCCAGGGCGACCGCCTGCTGGTGTGCCCGCGCCCTGCGCGTCTCGCTGATCAGGCGCCTGTCGAGCCGTGCGGCGCGGTTGAGGTCGTCGATCCCGGCGAGCGCCTCGTCGAGCGAGCGCGCGCCGAGGAGGATCGCGAGCGGATCGGTCTGTCCCTGCTCGTACAGGTCTCGGAGCCGCTCAGCGAGCTGCGCCTGCGCGGTCGCGAGGTCGCCGCGGGCGATGGTGAGCCGATTAGCCGTCAGGGCCCGCTCCTGGCGCACGCGCGCCGCCTGAGCCGTCAGGCCGTCGAGTCGCGCGCGCGCCCTCGCGAGCTGGCTGTCGAGGGCATAGAGCCGGAGGAGCGCCTCGTGCGTGCGCGCTCCGAGCGCCGTGTTCTCCGCGCGAAGCGCGTGCGCGCGCTGTAGGAGCGCTGGGGCGGAGTCCGCGCCGCCCGAGGCCGGCAGCGAGGTCGCGAGGAGCCCACCGACGAGCACCGTGAGCGCCTGCGCCGGCAACAGGCGTGCGAGGCGATGGCGCACGGAGCGGCACCGTAACAGCTTCGGCGAGCTTTTTGCGCTTGTGCGAAGGGCAGAAAGGTTGTGTTTCGCGCAGCTTTTGGCGCAGCTTGGGCGGTTGCGAGCATCCGGGGGCGCTGTTAGGGTGCCGTGCTTGTGACGTACCGGCCCCCCCGGTGCGCCCGCCGCGAGTCGCCCAGGGCGGTTGCCGCCCGCTCGCAACGAAGGCAGGCGCCAGCGTTCGTCATCGCCTTTGCGGCCCTCCTGGCAGCCGCAAGCTCGGCGACCGCCGACCCCTCGATCTCGTCGAAGCAGGGCGAGGCGCGGCAGGTCCTCGCGCAGATCGATCGCCTCGACATCAGCCTCGAGCACGCGGTCCAGGCCTACGACACGGCCAACGTCAAGCTCGCGGGGATCGAGCGCGACCAGAAGCGCGCCCGCTTCGAGCTCGGCGTCGCGAAGACGAGCCTCCGGCACGCCCAGGCGGCGCTCTCGGCCCGCATCGTCGCCATCTACACCTCCGACAACCAGAACTCCACGCTCGAGGTGCTGCTCGGCGCGCGCAGCCTCGACGACCTCCTGAACCGGATCGAGACCGTCAACCGCGTCTCCAGCCAGGACGCGGAGGTGACGCGGGAGGTCGCGACGCTCAAGCAGACGGTCCTCCGCCGGCAGGCCGAGCTCCGCCGCGCACATGCCGCCCAGACGAAGGTCGTGGCCGAGCGGGCGGCCGCGAAGGAGCGGATTCAGAGCCAGCTCGCGCAGCGGCGCAGCCTGCTGAGCTCGATCCGCAGCGAGATCGCGAAGATGCAGGCGGCCGAGCGCGCGCGCCAGGCCGCGCTTGCGGCGCAGGCTCGCGCGCGGCTGCCGGCGCAGACGGCGGCGGCACAGTCGAGCTCGGCGCAGAACCCGCTCGGCGTCGCCGCCTCGACGCCGGAGGGAGCCACGTCCGCGCCGCCGTCGCGCTACGGCGGCGTCGTCGGGATCGCGATGCGCTATCTCGGCACGCCCTACGTCTGGGGCGGCGCGAGCCCGAGCGGCTTCGACTGCTCCGGGTTCACGATGTACGTCTACGCGCAGGTGGGCGTCTCGCTGCCGCACTCGAGCTACGCGCAGTACGGCATGGGCGTCCCGGTCGCGCGCAGCGACCTCCAGCCCGGCGACCTCGTCTTCTTCTACGGGCTCGGCCACGAGGGGATCTACATCGGTGGCGGCCAGTACATCCACGCGCCGCACACCGGTGATGTCGTGAAGATCTCGACGATCGGCTCCGGCTACGTCGGGGCCCGGCGCATCCTGTAGCCCGTACTCGGGAGGCCGACAAGCACGACGAGCGCGAGGGCGGCCGCGGCCGCGCCGACGTAGAACGGCGCGCTCGGCGAGACCTTCGACCACAGCAGGCCGGCCGCCACGCTCGCGAGGAGCAGCGCCGCGCCGGTAGCCGCCGAGAAGACGCCGAAGGCCGTTCCGACGAGCCCGTAGGGCGCGTGGTCGCCGACGACGGCCCTGGCGACGCCGTCGGTCGCGGCGACGTACGCGCCGTAGACCGCGAGCAGCGGCCACACCGCCCAGTCGCCGGGCGGCCGCGCAAAGCCGAGGTAGACGAGCGTGAAGACGGCGAGCCCAGCGGCCAGGATCCACGTCCTCGGGATCCGGTCCGAGAGCGCGCCGAGCGGCCACGAGAGGCCGGAGTAGACGAGCTGGTAGAGGGCGTACGCGACGACGGTGAGGCTCGTCCCGAGCCCGATCTGGCGCGCGCGGAGTAGGAGGAAGACGTCGGCCGAGTTGCCGATCGAGAACAGGATCCAGACGGAGAGGACGCCCCAGAACGCGGGCGGAAGGTCGCGCACACGGCCGCGCGGCGCGAGCTCCTGCCGCGCCGCTGGCGGCGCATCGCGAACTGCCGCGACGAGCGCAAGTGCGACGGCACTCGGCAGGACGACCACCCAGAGGGCCGTGCGAAGCGAGACCTGCAGGAGGCTGAGCAGGCCCACCGCTGCGAGCGGTCCGATGACCGCTCCGGCCGAGTCCATCGCCCGGTGGTAGCCGAAGCTCGAGCCGAGCTGGTGCGGCGGCGTCGAGTCGCGGATCAGCGCGTCGCGCGGGGCAGTCCGCGCCGCCTTGCCCGCACGATCCGCGAGCCGCGCGCCGAGCACGAGCCCCCAGCCGTTCGCGACCGCCAGCAACGGCCTGGACAACGTCGTCAGCCCGTAGCCGACGGCGATCCACGGCTTCCGCCGTTCACCGCCGAGGTCGGAGAGCCGGCCGGCGAGCCCGCGGAACCCGACGGCCACCCCCTCGGCGATCCCCTCGATGATCCCGATGATCGTGTACGAGGCGCCGAGGGTCGTGCGCAGGAAGAGCGGCACGATCGGGTAGGCGAGCTCGCTCGCCACGTCGTTCGCGAACGACACCCAGCCTAGAGCGCGGACGTTCGCCGGCAGCGCCCGCTGCGCCTCGAGGACCCGCCGCAACCTCAGGAGTAGAGTGCCTCGATCTCGGCGGCGAAGTCGATCGCGGAAAGTGCTGCGCACTTTCCGCGAGGGACATCAATCGGCATACAGCTCTTCTATCTCACCCGCGAAGTGCTCCTCGCACACGCGCCGCTTCAGCTTGAGCGTCGGCGTCACCTCGCCGTCCGCCATCGAGAAGTCGCGCGGCAGGATCGCGAACCGCTTGATCTGCTCGAACCGTGAGAGGCCGGTGTTTACCTCGTCGACGATCTCCTCGATCCGGGGCCGCGCCTCCTCCGGCGAGAGGCCGGTGTCCGGGTCGAGCGTGATCAGCGCGGTCACGTACGGGCGGCGGTCCCCAACGACGAGCGCCTGCGAGATCTCCCTGGCCGTCTTCAGCGCGCTCTCGAGGTTCTGCGGCGCCACGTTCTTGCCGCCGGCCGTGACGATGATGTCCTTCTTCCGGTCGGTGAGGGTCAGGAAGCCGTCGTCGTCGATATGCCCGACGTCCCCGGTCCTGAGCCAGCCGTCGCCGGGAAGCACCTCGCGCGTCGCCTCGGGATCCTTGTAGTAGCCGGCGAAGATCGTCGGCGAGCGGACGAGCACCTCGCCGTCCTCTGCGAGGCGCAGCTCGACGTTCGGCATCGGCAGG
>DASQWB010000032.1:0-90398 GCA_035640455.1 Gaiellaceae bacterium
GTATGACGTGCCGGCGGATCCGTCGGGCTCGATCACGCCGGGTGGCGCGCCGGTCAGCGTGACGACGACGGCGCCGGGGCAGAACGCTTCCTATTCGTTCACGGCGACGCAGGGGCAGCGGGTGAGCCTGCGCGTCGACACCGGCACGCTGACCTCGCCCTGTAGCTGCGGCGGGATCGAGTACGTGCGGATCTGGAACGGCGGCCAGCAGATCGCGGGCACGAGCCCGCTCGGCTCGAACTCGTGGGACTTCATCGACGTCCAGACCCTGAACGCGGGCACCTATCAGGTGGTGGTCGATCCACCCGGCGACGCCTACGGACAGACGACGCTGCGCCTGTACGACGTGCCGCCTGACTTAACCAGTCCGCCCATGGTGGTGAACGGCTCGCCACGCACGATCACCTTGGGCACGCCAGGCCAGAACGCCCTCTTCCCCTTCCACGGCCAGGGCGGGCAGCGGGTGACGCTGGCCTGGTCTGGGAGCACGATCTCGGGCACGCAGTACAAGATCGAGGACCCGAACGGGAACACGCTCGTCGGCACCGGCTGGGAGCCGCCCGGCCCGGCGAGCATCACGACCACGCTTACGGCCGGCACGAGCGACAACTACAAGATCTTCGTCAACCCGTTCGCCGACGCGACCGGCAACGTCACCCTCACCTTGACCGGCACCTCCCCGCAGGAGACCGGTTGCGGATTCGGCGGCGTCTACTTCAGCGCTCGGCTGGCGAAATGCGGGAGCGCGATGCTGCTCGACCCGGTGAACACCCTCACCGGCGCCTTCCAGGCCGAGGAGACGGACGTCTCCCTCCCCGGCGCCGGGGTGCCGTTCACATGGACGCGCTCGTATACCTCCTCCGACCAGACGGTGGGCCGGCTCGGGCAGGGGTGGACCGACAGCCTCTCCGCTTCACTGGCGATCCAGCAGAACGGCGACGTGATCGTCCATTCCGAGGACGGGCAGCAGGTCTACTACACCAAGCAGCCCGACGGGAGCTTCGTCGGCGCCGCCGGCGCCCAGGCGACCCTGTCGCTCGTCGGCTCGAACTACCAGCTCGTCCGCAACGACCAGGTCACTTACACCTTCGACTCGCAAGGCCGGCTGACCGCGCTCAAAGACCGCGACAACCAAGGCCTCACGCTCACCTACAACGGCTCCAACCAGCTCGCCTCGGTCACCGACGCGGCGAGCCGCCAGGCGACCTTCACCTACACCGGCAGCCTCCTGACCCAGGTGACGCTCGCCGACACCCGCCACGTCAACTACGGCTACACCGGCAACCTGCTCACCTCCGTCACCGACCTGAACGGCAAGACGACGACGTACACCTACGACGGCGGCAACCGGCTGGCGAACATCGTCGACCCGCTCGGCCACGCCCAGGTGCAGAACACCTACGGCTCAGACGGCCGCGTCACCCAGCAGAAGGACGCCGCCAACAACATCAGCGGCTTCTCCTGGGACAGCTCCACGCAGACCGCGACCGTCACCGATCCGCGCGGCAACGTCTGGAAGGACGTCTACCAGAACGGCGTCCTCTTCAAGCGAATCGACGCCCAGACGAACGTCGTCCAGTTCGGCTTCGACTCCAACCTCAACGAGACCAGCGTCACGAGCCCCAGCGGACAGCAGGTCTCGCTCGGCTACGACTCCAAGGGCAACCTCACCTCGGCCACCTCGACCGACCTCAACGCGACGAAGACGTACACGTACAACGCGCGCAACGACGTCGCCACCATGACGGATGCGCGCGGCAAGGTGACGAGCTACGGCTACGACGCGAACGGGAACCTGACGAGCGTGACCGTCGACGGAGTGACCGTCGCCACGTACGCCTACAACGCGCAGGGCCAGCTGACGAGCTCGACCGACGGGAACAACAAGACCACTACCTACACGTACGACGCGAACGGGAACGTCGCGTCGATCACGGACGCGCTCGGCAACAAGAACACGTACACCTACGACGCCGCCGGGCGCGTGCTCACGCACGTCATGCCGCTCGGCAACGTCGTCGGAGGCGATCCCAACGCGCACAAGTGGACGTACACCTACGACGGCGAGGGGCACCAGCTCACCGAGACGAACCCGCTCGGCAAGACGACGACGTCGACCTACGACGACGCGGGCAACCTCGCCTCGGTCACCGACGCGCTGAACCACGCCACGACCTACGCGTACAACGCCTCGAACCGGCTGACGTCGGTGACCGCGCCTGCGAGCGGCGTCGTCTCGTACACCTACGACTCGGTCGGAAACCGGCTCACGGCCACCGACGCGCTGAATCACACGACGACCAGCACGTACGACGCCGACAACCGGCTCGCCAGCGTGACCTCGCCGCTCAACGAGAAGACGACTTACTTCTACGACGCGAACGGCAACCTGATCAAGCAGGTCGACCCGCGCGGGAACGTGCAGGGGGCGAACCCGGACGACTACGCGACCACCTTCACCTACGACGTCGCCGGGCGGGTGCTCTCGAAGACCGATCCGCTGGCGCACGTCACCAGCTATGCCTACGACAAGGTCGGCAACCGGACGAGCGTCACCGACGCATTGAGCCACACGACGAGCTACGCCTACGACGCGCAGAGCCGGCTGACGTCGGTGACGGCGCCGGACGGCGGCGTCACGGCATACACCTACGACGGGGCCGGCAATGTGCTCACGCGCGTCGACGCCAAGAACCACACGACGACCTACACCTACGACGGGGCCAACGAGCTGCTGAGCATGACCTCGCCGACCGGGCAGAAGTGGACCTACGCGTACGACGCCGACGGGAACCAGACCTCGATGGTCGACGCGAACGGGAACTCGACCCAGACCGCCGGCGACGGCACGACGACGAGGACCTACGACGCGATCGGCCAGTTGACCGCGATCGGCTACTCGGATTCCACCCCAGGTGTCTCGTTCACCTACGACGCGGTCGGCAACCGGACGCAGATGACCGACGGCGGCGGCAGCCAGACCTACACGTATGACGCCGCGAACCGGCTGGCGGGGGTGACGCGCGGGACGAACACGTTCTCGTATGCCTACGACGTGGCCGGCAACCTCACGTCCCGGACCTACCCGGACAGCACGGTCACCACCTACGCCTACGACAACGACGAGCGCCTCGCCAGCGCCACGAGCGGCGGCGTGACCACCGCGTACGCATACGACCCGGCGTCCAACCTGCTCACGACGACGCTCCCGTCGGGGAACGGCTACGTCGAGACGCGCACCTACGACCGCGCCGGCCGGCTGACCGACGTGAAGAACGCCAAGGCCGGCGTGACGTTGTCGGAGTTCGCGGTCACGATGGACGTGGTCGGCAACCCGACGACGATCGTGCGCAGCGGCGCCGTCGCCAGCACCACGACCTACGGCTACGACGCCAACGACCGGCTGACGAGCGTCTGCTTCCAGGCCGGAAGCTGCCCCGGCGGCGCCGACCCGTTCATCCGCTGGACCTACGATCTGGTCGGCAACCGGCTCACCGAAGCCAGGCCCACGGGCACCACCAACTACACCTACAACAATGCCGACCAGATGACCCAGGCCGGCACGACCGCCTATACCTACGACCAGAACGGCAACCAGAAGACCGCCGGCACGAAGACGTTTAGCTACGACCTCGCGAACCGGCTGAGCTCGACCACCAGCGGCAGCACCACCACCACCTACACCTACGACGGCGACGGCAACCGGCTCCAGGCCTCGACGGGCAGCCAAGCCTCGAAGAAGACGAACTACCTCTGGGACACCAACAACACGCTGCCGCAGATGGCGCTCGAGCGCGACGGCTCGAACGCCCTCCTGCGCCGGTACGTGTACGGGTCAAGCCGGATCTCGATGACGACCGGCGGCGCCGCCTACTACTACCACTACGACAACCTCGGCTCCGTCGCCAACGTCACCAACGCGAGCGGCACCAGCATGTGGACCGAGCAGTACGAGCCCTTCGGCTCGATCCGCACCGAGACCAAGAACAACAACTCCGCGCCGACCAACTTCATGAAGTTCACCGGCGAGTACCAGGACCCGACCGGCCTCTACTACCTGCGGGCGCGGCTGGACGATCCCACCCTCGGGCGCTTCCTGACCCGGGATCCCGTCGAGCCGTCCGTCTCCGATCCGTACGTCTCCACCTATCTCTACGTCGCGGATCGACCGACGGTGATGGTCGACCCGAGCGGCGAGATGATGGAGTTCTCGAACGACGCTCAGCTCTACGCCGACCAGGCGAGCTCGACGTGTGACGACTCGAGGACGCCGGATCAGCGCATCCGCTGCTCCTACCACTTCCTCATCGACCGGTTCGTCACCGCCTCGGTCAAGTATCCGAAGATCCACAGTGCGGGCCTGGTCGGCAACTTCTGGACCGAGACCGAGCGAGATCCGCTCAACCCGCGCACCGTCCAGGACAACGGCGGGCCGGGCCGCGGGATCGTGCAGTGGGGCGTGAACGACCGGTGGCAGCTCGTGATCGCGTTCGCGCAGAAGCGGCATCTCAACCGGTGGAAGCTCGGCACTCAGCTCAGGTTCGTCTGGTACGAGCTGCACACGACCGAGGGGAGGGCCTGGGCCAAGCTGATCGCCACGAGCAAGGTCAAAGACGCGGCAGACGCCGTGAGGATTTATTACGAGCGAACGCCTAATGGTGCGAAAAAGCGCGAGGACTACGCCGCGACGGTCTTCAAGAACTATTGATAGTCAAGGAGCTTGAGCCGGGTGATATCGCGCACGAAGATCGTCTGCTGGGCCGCCGTGGTTCTCCTCGGGGTGGCCTGCAGCAGCGGCACCTCGACTAGCACCGGCGGAGCCGCCGGTTCGGCGGCGAGCGTGTCCCCACTCGCCGTGTCCGAATCGCCGACTCCGCCGGTGCGACTGCCCAACTACCGGACGAGCGGCACCTACCCGCAGGTTTCGGGTGGAAAGGTCAGGCTCGAAGCGGTGAACGCGGCACTTCGCGACGCCGTGCTCCGGGCGCAACGCCGGTACGCGGCCTTCGTCCGGCGGGAGTACATGCCGTCGATGCCGGAGCTGTTCGGGCCGGGCTACCGCTACTCGGGGACGTACAGGACCTCGCCCAGGCTGAGCTTGATCTCGGCGAGCACCGTCGTCGTGAGCGCGCTGATCCCGGTTTTAGAGGTGCTTCCCGGCGGGACCGGCGGCGCGACGTGGCTCTCCGTGACGGTCCGGGTGCCGTCCGGTGCTCCCGTCGGGATCCGCGGGCTGTTCTCGCAACCGGCGCGAGGGCTGCGGGCGCTGGCCGCCGCGGTTCGACGGAAGGTTCTCGCGACGAACAGCTGCATTCGAGCTTCCAACCGCGGCCCCGGTCGCGCGATCAACGCCCGTGGCTTCGCTCCGACACCGAGGAACTACCGCTACTTCTCACTCACCGCGAAAGGGTTCGCGGTGGGCTTCCCGATCGACCAGGTCGGAGGATCCTCGTGTGGCCGCGTCCAGACGACGGTGCCGTACGCCGTCGTGCGGCCGTATCTGAGCGCACTCGGCCGACGGCTTGTCGCCGGCGTCCGTCGAGCGCCGCGATGACGCCTTAGGCTGGACGGCCTCCGAGATGTGCCGACAGGTTCGGCTCATCTCGTCTCCATCTTGCGGGCACCCTAGACGATGTCGGCGGGGATGCGGCCGTGGGTGAGGCGGCCGTGGTGGACGCGGTCGGTGTTGTAGTAGGTGAGGTAGCGGTCGAGTTCGCGGCTGAGCGCGGTGAAGCGTGGGTAGAGGTGGCGGGCGAAGGCGGGTCGCCAGCACTCGTCGAGGATCGTCTTGTGCAGTGCCTCGACATGGCCGTTGGTCTGCGGCCGGCCGGCGTGGATATGCGTGACGCGGGCGCCGAGCCGCTCGAGCGTCTGGTGGAAGCGCTCGCCCCGGTACTCGTTGCCGTTGTCGCAGAGCACGCGCTCGAGTCGCCAGCCGGCGGCCTTCAGGTCGGTGGCGACGCGGCGGGCGAGCTTCGACGTCTGGGCGGCGGTCGGGTTGCCTTGCTTGCAGATCACTAGCTCGGCCCAGGCCTAGGAGGAGCAGCAATCGATCGCGGTCAACTGCCAGATCGCGCCGGTGGTTTCCGCGTAGCCGGCCGACGTAGAAGCAGTCGATGCCAACCAGCTCGCCGGGCCGCTCGACCTCGATGCGCGCTTCCGGCCCAGGATCGCGCGGCGGCTCGTACGGCGCCCGGTAGCCGGCGACGAGCGACAACCGCTTGCTGCGGGTGTTGAGGCCGTGCCGGCGCAGGCAGCGCCAGACCCGTTGGCTGAGACGACGATCCCGCCCCAGCGCGGCCGCGCCAACTCGGAGGCGATCCGGCGCGGACCAAGACCGGGATAGGCGAGTGCGAAAGCGACGATCCGCTCCTCGATGATCGCCGACAGCTGGTTGGGCATCCGCGGCCGACGCCGCTCCCGCGGACGCAGCATCTCCAGCCCATGCCGGTCGACCTGTCGCTTCCAGGCGTAGTAGGTCGACCGATGCACACCGAAAGTGCGACACGCGGCCGCCACCCCGACTCGACCGGCCAGATCGAACAGCTGCACCCGGTAGCCGAACAACACGTCATCCTGGCTCACGCGACTCGCTCCTCTCTCCACTTGGCGGTGAAGAGGCGAGCCTGAGCCGCACAACGGACAGCGCCCGGCCATGGCCGGGCGCTTCCACATCTCAAAGACCTACCGAGCTCCCAGCTGTCGGGAGAACTCGGAGACAGTCCACCTTAGGCCGGCTTCCACGGCTCGTGCCGCGCGCCGAGCGGGCGGCGGAGCGGCGGCAGCTCGAGGTCCGGGAGCTCGGCCTCGACCAGCGCCTGCGTCTCGCCGACGAGCCGCTCGAGCTCGTCCGCGGCCTCCTCGCTCTCCGCCTCGAGGAGGTGCTCGAGGCGGTCGGCGAGGTCGGGGGGCGCGAGCGTCATCCGCGCGGTCAGCTTCCGCAGCCGCTTGAGCTCGAAGTGCGGCGCCATGTAGAGCCGGTTCAGCGCGCCGAGGACGGCGAGGAGGTCGAGGGCTGCGGCGACGAGGACCTGGCGCCGCCAGATGGACGTGTCCCGGACGGCGAGCCGGCGCGCGGTGTACCAGAGTGGGAAGAAGCGCCAGTGGTGCACGATCATCTTCCGGCGAAGCGCGTCCGGGTAGTCGGCGAGGCGGGCGCGCCACTCCGCGATCAGCTCCTCGCCGCGAAGCGGTAGCCCCGCCTGGACGCCCTCGACGACCTTGTGGAGCGGCGACTCGAGCTCCTCGCCGCCGAGGGCGCGCGTTAGCTCGCGCTCGGCCGCGCTCACCCTGGTGAACGCGAGCTGGCATTCGACCCCGTCGAGCCGGAAGCTCTCGCCGTGGTCGTTCTCGTCGCGCGGGTAGATGAGCTCGCGGTGTGCGCCGCCGAGTCGTTCCAGCACCGCGTCGATGCGCTCCACCGGCGGGAGCTCGTCGCAGTAGACGATCAGGTCGAGGTCGGAGTACAGGTCGGCCTCGCCGGTCGCCGCCGACCCGACGAGGAGGATCGCGCGCGGCTCGGTCTCCTCGACCACGACGTCGGCGATTCGCCCGGCGAGCGCGCGCAGGTAGCCGGTCGGAGTCTCGGGTGCCGGCATCGTCGTAGCATCTTGACGTGACCGAGTTCGTCCTCGACACATCCGTCGTGCGGAACTTCGTCGCGGACGTCGAGCAGGCGATCGCGGCCGCCTCCTCGCCGGCCGAGGCCTGCGAGGCGATCAGGCCGCGCTTCGCCGAGCTCCTCGCCGACCTTGACTGGCTCCCGGAGCGGTATCAGGCGTCCGCGCCGGAGAGCGGGATGGGCGGCGGCATCGGCCAGTGGCTCCTCTACCGCGCCGAGGACGGGTCGCTGTCGCTCTTCTCGCTCGTCGTGCCGCCCCGTGCGGAGACGCCGATCCACGACCACCTCGCCTGGGGTCTCGTCGGCCTCTACCGCGGCACGCAGGACGAGGAGATCTACGTGCGCGGGAACGGCGGGCTCGAGCTCGTCGAGCGGCGCTCGCTCGTGCCCGGCGACTTCTACGTCCTCATCCCGCCGCGCGACGACATCCACCGCGTGCGGACGACCTCCCCCGAGACGTCGGTGTCGATCCACCTCCTGACGAACGACACCGGCTGTGTCTGGCGGCACGCCTACGACGCCGACTCCGGCGAGGCGAGGCCGTTCCGCTCCGGTTACGTCAACGTCTCGTGCGAGTGAGAGACTGCTTCTCTTGAAGCCGACGTACGAGAGCGCGGGGGTCTCGCTCGCCAAGGCCGACGACGTCGTCGAGCGGCTGCGCGCCGCGGTCGAGTCGACCGGCGCCCGCGGCTTCGGCGCCTTCGCGGGGCTCCATCCGCTCGACGACCGGCGGTTCCTCGTCGCCTCGACCGACGGCGTCGGCTCGAAGCTCGTGCTCGCGCGGCGGGCCGGACGGCTTCGCTCCGCCGGCGCCGACCTTGCCGCCCACTGCATCAACGACGTCCTCACGACCGGCGCGGAGCCGCTCTTCCTCCTCGACTACGTCGCCGCGGCGAGCCTCGACCTCGACCAGGTCGCCGAGCTCGTCGAGGGCGCGGCGGAGGTGTGCCGCGCCGCCGGCGTGGCGCTGATCGGCGGCGAGACGGCCGAGCTGCCCGGGATCTACCGCGACCGAGAGCTCGACTTCGCCGGCACTTGCGTCGGGATCGTCGAGCGCTCGCGGCTCGTCGACGGCTCGCGGTGTCGCCCCGGCGACCTCGTCGTCGGCTTCCCGTCGTCGGGGGCGCACGCGAACGGCTTCTCGCTGATCCGCCGGATCCTCGAGGTCGAGCCGTACGACGGTCCCGACCTGCTCGCCCCCACCCGGCTCTACCTCGACGACGTGCGCGGGCTGCGCGAGCAGGCGGACGTCCGCGCCCTCGCGCACGTCACCGGCGGCGGCATCGCCGCGAACCTCGCCCGGGTGCTCCCGGAGGGCGTCGAGGCGCGAATCGACTGGGACGCGTGGGAGCGGCCGCCTGTCTTCGAATGGCTCGCGCGGCACGTCGAGGAGGGGGAGCTGCGCCGCGTCTTCAACCTCGGCATCGGGTACTGCGCGGTCGTTCCCGACGCCGGCGACGGCCTCGTCATCGGCGAGCTCGCGTGATCGGCGTCCTCGTCAGCGGCGAGGGGACGAACCTCCAGGCCCTCGTCGACGCTGGGCTCCCGGTCGTGGCCGTCGCGTCGAACAGGCCGCAGGCGCGCGCGCTCGCACGGGCCGAAGCGGCGCGCATCCCGACGGGCGTCTTCGACGCGGCGGACTACGAGAGCCGGGAGGCCCGCGACGAGGCGATGGCGACCTGGCTCGAGGGCCGCGGCGTCGAGCTCGTCGTCTGCGCAGGCTTCATGCATCTGCTGCGGAAGCCGTTCCTCGACCGGTATGGAGGCCGGATCGTCAACACACACTCGGCGCCGCTCCCGCAGTTTCCGGGCGCCCACCCAATCGAGGACGTGCTGGCGGCCGGCGTTCCCGAGACGGCGGCGACGATCCACTACGTCGACGAGGGCGTCGACTCCGGCCCGGTGATCGCGGCCGAGCGCGTCCCGGTCCGATCGGGCGACAGCGTCGAGACCCTTCGCGCGCGCGTGCAGGCGGTCGAGCATCGGCTCCTCCCGCAGGTGGTGAAAGAACTCTGCGCGCGCTGATCTCGGTCTACGACAAGACCGATCTCGAGGACTTCGCGCGCGGGCTCGAGTCGCTCGGGGCCGAGCTCGTCGCGAGCGGCGGCACGGCGACGTACCTCGAGGAGGTCGGGCTCCGGCCGACGCGGGTCGACGAGCTCACCGAGGTGCCCGAGCTCCTCGGCGGCCGCGTGAAGACCCTCCACCCGCGCATCCACGCGGCGATCCTCGCCCGCCGCGACCGCTCCGACGACCTTGCCGCCCTCGGCGAGCAGGAGATCGAGCCGTTCGACCTCGTCTGCGTGAACCTCTACCCGTTCGCGCGGGTTGCGGCGAAGCACGGCGTCCGCGAGCACGAGGCCGTGGAGATGATCGACGTCGGCGGCCCCTCGATGCTCCGCGGTGCGGCGAAGAACTTCGCCCACGTGGCGGCCGTGTCCAGGCCGGAACAGTACGGACGAGTCCTGAACGAGCTGCGCGCGACCGGCGCCCTGTCGCTCGAGACGCGGCGGACGCTCGCCGCCGAGGCCTTCGCCACGACCGCTGCCTACGAGGCGACGATCGCGCGCTGGTTCGCCGACCGCGAGGCCTTCCCGGAGAGCTTCATCCCTGTCTTCACGAAGGTGCAGGACCTCGCGTACGGAGAGAACCCGCACCAGCGAGCGGCGTACTACGCCGAGGTCGGCGCGCGGCGCCATCTCCTCTCGCGCGCCGAGCAGCTGCACGGAAAGGACCTGTCCTTCAACAACCTGGGCGACCTCTCAGCCGCCCGCGCGTGCGCCGCCGAGTTCACGCTCGCCTGCTGCGTGATCGTCAAGCACGGGAACCCCTGCGGCGTCGCGGTGGCGGCGACGATCGAGGAGGCGTACGAGCGGGCGCTCGCCTCGGATCCCCTCTCGGCGTACGGCGGCGTCGTCGTGCTCAACCGGCCTGTCGTGCGGGAGCTCGGCGAGCGGCTGGCGGAGCAGTTCGTCGAGGTCCTGCACGCGCCGGGCTTCGACGACCGCGCGCTCGAGGCGCTGCGCGCGAAGCCCGGCACGCGGATCCTCCTCGACGGCGAGCGGCGGCGCCGCGACGCGGGCGAGCGCGACTATCGCCGCGTGCTCGGCGGCCTCCTCGTCCAGGATCGCGACGCCGACGTCGACGACCGCGCCGGAATGAGCGCCGTCTGCGGCTCGCCGTCGGAGAGCGACTGGGGGAGCCTCCTCTTCGCGTGGCGCGTCTGCAAGCACGTCGCGTCGAACGCGATCGTGCTCGCGAAGGGCCTGGCGACGATCGGCATCGGCGCCGGCCAGCAGAGCCGCGTCGACGCGGTGCGCCTAGCCCTCGAGAAGGCGCGGGCGCACGGCCACGACGTCGGTGGCGCCGTCCTCGCCTCCGACGCCTTCTTCCCCTTCGCCGACGGGCCCGAGCTCGCCCTCGAGGCGGGCGTCACCGCGATCATCCAGCCCGGCGGCTCGAAGCGCGACGACGAGGTGGTGACGGCGGTGGAGGATGCGGGCGCCGCGATGATCTTCACCGGCCGGCGCCACTTCCGGCACTGAGGCGAGGCTAGCGTCTACCGCGTCGCGCGAGCTCGAGCAACCGTTCACGCACCTCGAAGTACCCACGGCGCCCGTGCTCGTACATGGCGCGCCCGAGCTCCTCCATCTCGCGCGCCCGTCGAAGGCGCTCTTCCTGCTCCGGCGTGAGCCCCGGAGGGATCTCAGGTGCCTTCGTCATTGCCGCAGCATACCGCTGGCCTCGACTCGCTCCCGAAGCGCCTCGAGCCGAAGTCGCAGACCCTCTATCTCGTCTTGGACGACATCCCAGGCCGACGTCGTCGTCGAGGCCAGTTCGGTCCACTCGGCGCCTTTGCCACGCTCGAGATAGAGGAGCAAGCCTGAGCCCATCGCCGTCGCGGGAAGCTTCTGCGGAACCGCCATGAAGGCGGGCAGCACGAGCGCCACGGCCGTCACCGCGACCGCTCCCGTCCGCACCGCCTGCCGCTCGCTCCCCGCCGGCGAGGATAGGCTCAGCCGCGCCCGCGCGGAAGTGGCCGGAATAGCGTCGTCGGCAAGCTCGTTCGCCCACCACGACGCCGACCCGGAGGAGATCGCATGCCCGATGCCCCGAACCGCCGTTCCTGGTTGACGCTCGCCGTCGTCGGCGCCGCGTTCTTCATGACCGTGCTCGACGTCGCGATCGTCAACGTCGCGATCCCGTCGATCCAGCGCGACCTGAACATCGCCGAGGAGACGGTGCAGTGGGTGATCACGGCGTACGCGATCACGTTCGGGGGCTTCCTCCTCCTCGGGGGACGGATGGCCGACCTGCTCGGCCGGCGCCGGATCTTCGTCGTCGGCTTGATCCTCTTCACGGCTGCGTCGCTGACGTGCGGGCTGGCCGACAGCGCGGGCGTGCTAGTCGCCTCGCGGGCGGTGCAGGGCCTCGGCGCCGCGATCATCTCGCCGGCGGCGCTCTCGATCGTCACGACGACGTTCACCGAGGGCGCCGAGCGGAACAAGGCGCTCGGGATCTGGGGCGCGCTCGGCGGCTCGGGCGCCGCAGCCGGCGTCCTGTTCGGCGGGATCCTGACGAAGTACCTCGGCTGGGAGTGGATCTTCTTCGTCAACGTTCCGGTCGGGGCGCTCGTGTTCGCCCTGACCTGGCCGATCGTGCCGGAGAGCCACGCGGAGCTCGGGCACAGGCGCTTCGACGCGGCCGGAGCGGTAACGGTGACCGGCGGCTTGGCGCTGTTCGTCTACGCGATCTCGAAGGCGCCGGACGTCGGCTGGGGCTCGACCCGCACGATCCTGCTGCTCGTCGCCTCGGCCGCGATGCTCGCCGCGTTCACGCTCTGGGAGCTGCGCACGAGTGCGCCGCTGATGCCGTTCAGGATCTTCCGGCTCCGCTCGCTCGCGGCCGCGAACGTCGTCGGCTTCCTGCTCGGCGCCGTCATCTTCGCCAACTTCTTCGTCCTCACCCTCTACGTCCAGCAGGTGCTCGGCTGGTCGGCGCTCCGAACCGGCCTCACCTTCCTCGCCACCGCAGGGACGACGGTGATCTGGGCCGGCGTCTCGCAGGCGCTCGTCACGCGGTTCGGTCCCCGGCCCGTGATGGTCCTCGGGATGCTCGTCCTCGCGGCCTCGCTCGGCTGGTACACGCAGATCCCCGTCGACGGCCATTACTGGCCCGACCTCCTTCCGGCCTACATCACCTTCGCGCTCGGGCTCGCCTTCTCGTTCATCCCGGTCTCGATCGCGGCCCTCTCGCAGGTCGCTCCGCACGAGGCAGGACTGGCATCCGGCCTCATCAACACGAACCAGCAGATCGGCGGCGGGATCGGCGTCGCCGTCGCGGCGACCATCTTCACCTCGCACGCCAACTCGTTGCTCGCGAGCGGCCACACGCCGACCGATGCGTTCACCTCCGGCTACCAGCACGCCTTCTGGGCGCTTCTCGCGATCGCGCTCGTCGGGGCGTTCACAGCTGCGGTGCTCCTCCGCGGCCGCGCGGAGCTCCCTGCGAAGGCGACGGCGGACGTGCCGGCCGTTTAGCTGAGGCGCCGCTTGCGGCGCCGCCGTCAGGACACGCGCGCTCGGCCCGCGTGTCCGTCTGAAGCGACCGGTCGACACGCCCGACGGCGCCGCGGCCGTCTAGGCTACGGCTTCCAGAAGCGGTAGAAGCCCGGGCCGAACGCGCTGAACGCGGCGAGGAAATCTTCGAGCGCCCGCGCTTTCTCGAGGCCGCCGCCGTTCACCGGGTCGTAGCCCGCGTCCCGAATCAGCCGCTCGGTCACGTCCCGCGACTCGTCGTCCGCGGCGTACAGGCAGCCGGGCCGCTCGGGCTGCTCGTCGATCTGGTCGTAGAGCCGGGCGAAGTTGAGGTTGAAGGCCTTCGCGACGGGACCGCCGGTGATCGACTTGACCTCGTGCGCAAGCGAGGGGAACTGCTCGTCTCTGCCCGCGAACGCGTTCGTCGCGTCGACGACGACCTTGCCCTCGAGGCCCGTCACCTTCCCGAGCGCATCGGCGATCGCCCCGGACGGCACCGCGACGAGCACGGCCTCGGCGCTCGAGGCGTCGCCGCCCTCCTTCCCGAGCTCCTGCACCTCGTGACCGGCCTTGCGCCAGCGTGCGGCGAGGCCGCCGCCGACGTTGCCCCTGCCGATGACTGTGATGTTCATGGGCCGCAGATTAGCCGCCTGCCACCCGTCGGAGGGCGCGCGCCGCCGCCAGGATGTCGGCCGCCAGCTCGACGTCGCCGACGATCCCGACCGAGACGCGCAGGAAGGACGAGTAGCCGCGCCGGTAGATCGCCCGAGCTCCGCGAGCCGGTCCGAGCCCTCCGCACACTTCCTCCGATCCGGGCCGTCGCCATTTTCCTCAGCCGCGCGATCTAAGCTTTCGGCGGATGCCTCCTGAGTATCCGACCGTCCTCGACCTGGTGGGCCGGACGCCGATCGTCCGCCTCCAGAAGCTCGGCGCGCGCGTCGAGCCGGCCCTGCTCGCGAAGCTCGAGTATCTGAATCCCGGCGGCTCCGTCAAGGACCGGATCGGCCTACCGATGATCGAGTCCGCCGAGCGCGAGGGGAAGCTCCGGCCGGGCGGCACGATCGTCGAGCCGACGTCGGGCAACACCGGCGTCGGACTTGCCATCGGCGCGGCGATCAAGGGCTACCGGTGCATCTTCGTCATGCCCGACAAGATGAGCCAGGAGAAGATCGCTCTCCTCCGGGCCTATGGCGCCGAGGTCGTCATCTGCCCTACCGCCGTCGAGCCCGACTCGCCCGAGAGCTACTACTCGGTCTCCGACCGGCTCGCCGAGGAGATCCCCGGCGGCTACAAGCCGGACCAGTACTCGAACATGGCGAACCCGCAGGCGCACTACGAGCGCACCGGCCCCGAGATCTGGGAGCAGACGGACGGGGAGATCGAGGCGATCGTCATCTCGGTCGGCACGGGCGGCACGATCTCCGGGGTCGGCCGCTATTTCAAGGAGCGGAAGCCGGAGGTGCTGATCGTCGGCGTCGACCCGGAGGGGTCGGTCTACACGGCGAAGGACGAGCAGGACGTCCACCCGTACCTCGTCGAGGGCATCGGCAAGGACGCGTGGCCGAAGACGATGGACCCGAGCGTCGTCGACGAGTGGATCAGCGTCTCCGACCGCGACTCGTTCCTGACGGCGCGCCGGCTCGCGCGGGAGGAGGGCCTCCTCGTCGGCGGCTCGGGCGGCACGACGGTGTTCGCCGCCCTCGAGGTCGCGCGGCGCTTCGGCCCGGAGGCGTGGATCCTCACGCTCATCCCCGACACCGGGCGCAACTACCTCTCGAAGTTCTACGACGACAAGTGGATGCTCGAGCACGGCTTCGTTGAGCGAGTCGCGCCCACACCCACCGTCGAGCAGGTGCTCCGCTCGAAGCGCTTCGAGGAGGCGGACGTGCCCGACCTCGTCACGATCGCGTCGCACCAGAAGGTCGGCGAGGCGATCGACGTCATGCAGCGCTACTCGATCTCGCAGCTCCCGGTCGTCCGCGACGGCGAGGTGACCTCGCTCGCGGACGTGATCGGTTCGCTGCACGACCGCGACGTCCTCGAGCGGGTCTTCCGGAACCCGGACTCGCTGCACGAGGACGTCGTCGCCGCGATGCAGCCGCCGCTCGCCGCGATCGAGGCCGGCGAGTCCTTCGACGAGGTGTTTACGACGCTGACCGGCAGGACGAACGCGATCGTCGTCGCCCGGGCCGGAAAGCCGATCGGCGTCCTCACGCGCTCCGACCTGCTCGAGTACCTCGCCCACCGGCGGTGACCGCTTCCCTCGAGGCACGGCTCCGGGAGGCGTTTCCGGACGCGACAGAGCTCTCCGTGACCGATCGGACGGGCGGCGGCGACCACTTCCACGTGCGGGTGAGGAGCGCGCGGCTGAACGGCCTCTCGCTCGTCGATCAGCACAAGCTCGTCTACGAGGCGCTCGCAGAGCCGCTCGCCGATGGCACCATTCACGAGCTGAGGATCACGACGAGGGGAACCGAATGAGCGAGCTTCGCGACACCATCCAGCAGGTCATCGAGAACGAGCCGGTGGCGCTCTTCATGAAGGGGACGCCGCAGTTCGTCATGTGCGGCAACTCCCAGCGCGCGCTGCAGGCGCTCCGCGAGGCGGGCGCGCCCGTGACCGCGGTGGACATCCTGCCCGACCCACGCATCCGCCAGGAGCTCTCGGCGCTCTCCGGCTGGCCGACGATCCCGCAGGTCTTCGTCCGCGGCGAGCTGATCGGCGGCGCCGACATCGTCGAGGAGCTGGCGGCGACCGGCGAGCTGGAGCGGAAGCTCCAGGAGAAGTTGGGGGCGGACTACCGTGCCGACGGCGCTAACGGACGCGTCGTCGACGTCTTAGCTGCCTAGGACGCAGCCTCGACGAGTGGTCAGGGCGCCACAGCTCGTACTCCTCGAGGCCGGCGCGGCGCGCGTCGAGTGAGCACAGGAGCGCGGTGACGACCGCCGGGTCGAACTGCGTGCCGGCGTTTCGCTCGAGCTCCGCGCATGCGGAATTCGACCGCGAGCGCCGGCCCGTAGGGCCGCGGCTCACCATCGCGCGGAAGGCGTCGCAGACGGCGACGATGCGGGCGCCGATCGGGATCGCCTCGCGCCGCAGGCCGTCCGGATAGCCGCCGCCGTCCCAGCGCTCGTGGCTCGAGCGGACGATCGGGACGGCCCCGGCCAGGGCTTCGATCGGGGCGAGGATCCGCTCGCCAACGACCGGGTGGGTGCGCATCAGGGCCCACTCCTGGTCGTCGAGCGCGGACGGCTTATCGAGGATCAACTCCGGGATCCGGATCTTGCCGATGTCGTGGAGGGCGCGACACGCACCAAGGGGGATGCCTCATCACCGGTTCGGAGGTTTGCCCGTTGCCCGTGCCTAGAATCGGCCGCGTGGACTTCGAAACGCGAGCGATCCACGAGGGGCAGGAGCCGGACCCGGCCACTGGCGCCGTCACCGTCCCGATCTACCAGACCTCGACGTACGTGCAGGAAGCCGTCGGCGAGCACAAGGGCTACGAGTACGCGCGGGTCTCGAACCCGACGCGGACGGCCCTCGAGCTCTGCCTCGCCTCGCTCGAGGGCGCCGAGCACGGCGCGGCCTTCGCGTCCGGTCTCGCCGCCGCGACGACGCTCATGCACCTCGTCTCCCCGGGCGAGCGGGTCGTCGCCGTGAACGACGTCTACGGCGGGATCTACCGCATGTTCTCGCAGGTCTACGAGTCGAAGGGCTACGTGTTCGAGTGGGTGCCGGCCGCGGAGCTGAGCACGAACCTCGGCGCCCACCTCGACGAGCGGACGCGGCTCGTCTGGCTCGAGAGCCCGACGAATCCGCTGCTCAACGTCGTCGACATCCGGCCGGCGGCGGAGGCGGCCCATGCCGCGGGCGCGATCGTGGTCGTCGACAACACCTTCGCGACGCCATACCTGCAGCGCCCGCTCGAGCTCGGCGCCGACGTCGTGCTGCACTCGACGACGAAGTACCTCGGCGGCCACTCGGACGTCATCGGCGGCTTCCTCGCGACGAACGACCCGACGGTGGCGGAGCGGCTCCGCTTCCTCCAGAAGTCGCTCGGCGCGGTGCCCGGGCCCTTCGACGCGTGGCTCGTCCTGCGCGGCCTGAAGACGCTCGCCGTGCGCATGCGCCGCCACTGCGAGAACGCGCGCGCGGTGGCGGAGTTCCTCGCGGCTCACCCGCGCATCGAGCGGGTGCTCTACCCGGGCCTCGAGGACCACCCGGGCCACGAGATCGCCGCGCGCCAGATGGCCGACTTCGGCGGGATGGTGTGCTTCCTCGCCGAGTCGGAGGAGGAGGCGGTCGGCCTGGTCGGCCGCACAGCGATCTGGAAGCTCGCCGAGTCGCTCGGCGGCGTCGAGAGCCTCATCGAGCACCCCGCCCGGATGACGCACGCCTCCACGGCGGACGCGCCGTTCGCCGCTCCGCGCAACCTCGTCCGACTGTCGGTCGGGCTCGAGTCGCCGGACGACCTGATCGCCGACCTCGAGGCGGCGCTCGTCCGCTCGGCCGCGGCGGTCTGAGGCGTCGACTCGGCGGCGCCGACCATCAGGACGCGCGGGCTCTGCCCGTGCGTCCGTCTGCAATGACCGGTCGATCCGCTGGGATCGCTTCGCGCCGGCGTCTAGGAACCGCTCCCGCGGCACCGGTGTAGAGACGGCGTCGATGCGGTCGAAAGGAGCGGTCATGAAACGTCTCTCGGTGCTCGCGCTCGTCGCGCTCGGAGCTCTCGGCGTCGCCTCCGCGGCGCTCGGCAAGGGCGCCTCGCAGGCGACGATCAACGGCCCCGGCCTGAAGAAGGGCGGGCTCGTCATCAAGAGCGACAGGGGCGGCGACCCGTCGAGCGGCTCGCGGCTCGGGCAGCTCGCGAACGCGGCGGGGTTCTTCCCGGCCGTCTTCACCCAGGCCCCCGACCCGATGCTGCGCGACCGGCCGAAGGGCACGCTCGGGCCGAAGTACACCGTCGAGTACGTCATGCCGGGGCCGGACGGCACAAACTCGACGATCCGACAGGACCTCTACCCGTACGCGACGCCGTATCCACTGAGCTACACGAAGCCGGGACAGCGCTTTTGGGACCGGGGCGAGACCACCCACGGCGGCTGGTTCCTGACGACGTCGGCGATCCGCGGGACGCTCGGCCTCCCGCCACAGCCTCCGGTGGGCTCGCCCGGCGACGGCAGCGACTGGCTGCGCTGGGTCGCGGTCGCGATCACCATCGCAGCCGGGCTCACGCTCGTCGCGGCGTTGTCGCTCGTGGCGCTGCGCCGCCGCCCGGGACCTGCCACCGCGTAGACGGGCACACATACGATGCGCCGGTGCACGCGCTCGAGCCGATCGACCTCCGGTTTAGAGGCATCGAGCGCGTCATCGGCATCTACCTCCTCGAGACGGACGACGGGCCGGCGCTCTTCGACTGCGGCCCGTCGACCTGCGTCGACCGGCTGAACGCGGGCCTACGCGAGCGAGGCCTCGAGCTTCGCGACCTGCGGCACGTCCTGCTCTCGCACATCCACCTCGACCACGCGGGCGCCGCCGGCGTCCTCGTCCGCGAGCACCCCGGTTTGCGCGTCCACGTCTCGGAGGTCGGGGCGCCGCACCTCGTCGATCCGACGCGGCTCGAGGCGAGCGCGCGGCGGCTCTACGGCGAGAACTTCGACGACCTCTGGGGAGAGCTCGCGCCTGTCCCGAAGCGGAACCTCGAGGTCGTCGGCGGCGACGTTGTCGGGCTCCAGTGCTTCCCTTCCCCCGGCCATGCGCGGCACCACGTCTGCTATGTCGACGCCGATCGGACGATCTACGCGGGCGACGCCGCAGGCGTCCGCATCCAGCCTGGCCGGTTCGTCATGCCGCCAACTCCGCCACCGGAGGTCGACCTCGAGACATGGGCGACGACGCTGGACGAGATCGACCGGCGCGAGCCGGAGCGGTTGGCAATCGTCCACTTCGGCGTCGCCGACGACCCGAAGCGGCACCTGGCCGACCTTCGCCGTGAACTGCGTGACTGGGCGGCGATCGTCGAGCGCGGCGCGAGCGAGGACGAGTTCGTCGCCGCGGCGCGCGAGCAGCTGAGGCAGGCCGAGGCGGAGCTCATGCCGGCCTACGAGGCGGCGATGCCGCTCTGGCAGTCGTACGCCGGCCTGAAGCGCTACTGGGAGAAGCGGCGACAAGCGGCGTGAGCAACGCCGCGCTCGAGTTCGTCGAGGCCGACGGCTACGGCGAGATCTTCCGCGCCGCCCCGGAGTCGGTTCGGCGCGCGCACGGGGTCGAGGTCTGTGACGTCGCGGGCGCCACGTGCATCCTGCTCGGAGCGGCCGCGGCAACCTGATGCTGAACCGCGTGAACGGGCTCGGCCTGCGAGGACCCGTCGGCGACGCGGAGCTGGACGAGATCGATGCCTTCTTCCGCGCCGGCGGCACCCGGTACGCGATCGGCCTCAGCCCGCTCGCGCCGCCCGACCTCGCGCCGCGCCTCGCCGAGCGCGGCTTCGAGCCGGGCTACGCGTGGATGAAGTTCGGCCGCGGCGTCGAGCCGCCGCCCGAGGTCGAGACGGCGCTTCGAATCGAGGAGGCCGGCGCGGATCGCGGTGCCGTCTTCGGGAGCATCGTCGCGCGCGGCTTCGGCCTGCCGGACGTGGCCGCCGAGTGGTTCGCCGCCCTCGCCGATCGGCCGGGGTTCCGCCTCTTCCTCGCCTACGACGGCGAGGAACCGGCGGGAGCCGGGGCCCTCTTCGCCCGCGACGGGATCGGCTGGCTCGGCATCGCGGCGACCGTGCCGGAGCACCGGCGCAAGGGCGGGCAGGGCGCGATCCTCGCCGCGCGGATCCGCCTCGCGGGCGAGCTCGGCCTGCGCGCGCTCGCGACCGAGACCGGCGAGCGGACCGCCGACCGCCCGAGCAACTCCTACCGCAACATCGTCCGGGCCGGCTTCGAGGAGCGCTACCTGCGCCCGAACTACGCGTCGCCGGCCTAAGACGTGTCGCCGCCGGCGAGGCGCCCGAGGTCGACGCGACTCACCTCCTGACCCTGCGCGTCGTAGCCGACGAGGACGTAGGGTCTGCCGGCCGCCGGCAGCTGGCCTTGCGGCGCCACGGCGAGATCCGTGAGGAAGTAGCCCTTCGCGAGCGGAAGCTTGCTCTTGTCCGTGGCCGACTCCAGCACGATCCTCGTGATCCGAGATCCGGCGGCGACGTGCCCGTCGACGAGCAGCGTGAACTTCCCGTTGGCCGGGTACCACGTCAGATCCGTCGCGATCGGGATCGTCTGCGGCGCGCTGGGCCCGATGTCGCACTGCGAGCCCCCGTTCGGCGTCGGTACCGCGCCGTTCGCCGTCTCGCCGATGTGGATAAAGACGCAGCGACCGGATGCTTGGGTCGGGCCGATCCACAGGCTCGCCTCCCCGGCCGGCGTCTGAACGGAGGCGAGCTCCTGGACGCGATTTCCGACGACGCCGGGAAGCCGTGGATCGGAATCGAGACGACCGAAGAGCCCGTGCCCGATCCCGAGTGCCGGCGCCGCGACAACCGCGACGATTGCCGCCGCCGCGGCGAGGAGGACGTGGCGCGGCCGCAGGCGGCGACCGGCAGTCTGAAGCTCGTGGAGCAGGTGTTCCCGCCGAGCGCGGAAGTGATCGACAGGAAGGCTGCGCTCGGGCGGCGGTCGGTGCAGATCCTCGGTCATGGCGATCTCCTCGCGGTCGAAGCCTGTTCGCCTCCTTCATGACCGGTCGTCGCCGTGAGTTCCCGCAAGCGGCTTCGGGCACGAGACAGGCGCGACCGAACCGTGCCGACGGGGATCGCGAGCGCGACGGCGGCTTCTTCGTAGCTGAACTCCGACCAAACGCACAGGGCCAAGACGTCCTGCTCGCGCGCCGGCAGCGTTCGCAGCTGCTCGAGGAGCACGGCCATCCTGCTCTCGTCCGCGAGGCGTGCCTCGACGTCGCCTGCGAAGTCCGGCGTCGTCGATTCACGCGGCAGGCGGGCGAGCGCGCGCCGGTACCGGAGCTCGGTTCGCCGGCGATTGCGAACGACGAACGTCGCGATCCCGAAGAGCCATGCCCTGACCATCCCTGGCGGCAGATCCTTCTCGCGCCTCCGCCACGCCTCGAGGAAAACGATTGACATCAGGTCCTCGGCGAGCGACCAATCCGCCGTCCGGCGGAAACAGAAGTTGTAGATCGCCTGGGAATGTCGCTCGAAGAGACCCGCGAAGGCTTCGGCGTCACCGCCTCGAGCCCTCAGCCACAGCGCGTCGTCGGAGGGATCGAGCTCGCTTGCCGAGCCGTGGGCGGTCAGCAATAGGTGTCGCCGGACGAGTCGCTCTTCCCGGCTCCCACGACGTTGATGTAGAAGAACGTGTGCACCCAGGCTCCGGCGCACGGCACCGTCGGCGTGTTCCACGACTGGGTTCCGCCGCCGTACGAGCCCGTCTTGGTGATCAAGGCGCTGCCGGCTCGGTTCACCATCTTGACGGTGTACGTGTACGCCGGGGCCGGTGAGCCGCACCAGACGTATCCGTATGCGTAGCCGGTGCGACTCCCGCTGAACACGACGGGGGTACGGCCGTCGGGGGTGCACGTGGCGAAGACACGCGTGGTTCGCGCGGGTGCCCCGATCGCGACGGTGAGGACGAGGAAGCAGACGGCGGCGAGGGCAGCCGCGGACGCGCCGATGCGGCTTGCACGGGACATGCTTGGGCCTCCGATCAGTAGGAAGGTGATCTGTCTGGGCGCCGGCGCCTCAGGCGAGCCTAGCCACGCGTTGCGCTGAGGTCAACGCGTCATTGTCAGACATGGCTATTGCGAGGCGGTCAGACCGGAACGCGGTCCATGGCCTCGCGATAGGCGTCGAGGTAGTCCGCAACCATGCGCTCGGGGGCGAAGCGCTCCTCGACGTAGCGCCGGCACTCGAGCGGGTCGATCGCGTCGGCGGCCTCGAGCGCCGGCACCATCTCGCGGTAGTCGTCGACGATGATGCCGCTCCTGCCATGCTCGATCACCTCGGGCACCGCGCCCCAGCGGGTCGCGATCACCGGCGTCCCGCAGGCCATCGACTCGATCATGACGAGCCCGAACGGCTCCTCCCAGTCGATCGGGAAGAGCGTCGCGCGCGCATTCTGGAGCAGCTCGACCTTCTCGCCGTGCGAGACCTCGCCCACGTACTCGATGCCGTCGTGGAGATGCGGCCGGACGAGCTCGTCGAAGTATCGGTGCTCCCGCGCCTCCCGTCTCTTGCCGGCGATCTTCAGCGGGAGCTCGGCCTCCATCGCGACGGCGACCGCGCGGTGGCAGCCCTTGTCGGGCGTCATCCGGCCGAGGAAGAGCAGGTAGTCGCCGCGGTGCGGGTGGGAGGGGTAGACCGAGAGCTCGATCGCGTTCGGGCAATTCCCGACCCACGGCAGGTGCGGAAGCGGGCGGCGCTGGTTCAGCGAGATCGAGATGAACGCTAGCCCCGGCGTGAGCTTGGCCAGCTCGTCGTACGCAGCTCCGGCCTCGCCGTCGAGCGGCCCGTGGACGGTGTGCACGACCGGGGTGTCGACGAGGAGGGAGAGCCCGGCTGCGGCGACGCCGGAGTGGTCGTTGATGATGTCGAAGTCCGACGCGCGCGCGTAGCAGGCGAGCGCGTTCCTGACCTCGGGGAGCGCGTGGCCGACGCGGTCGCTCGGCGACTCCTTGTAGACGGACACGAGCTCGGCCTTGGTGTGCGAGTCGCCGGAGGCGAACAGCGTCACCTCGTAGCCGGACTCGGCGAGGCGATCGGCGAGGAGCGAAACGACGTGCTCGATGCCACCATAGAGCGGAGGCGGGACCGGAAACCAGGTCGGCGCGATGACGGCTATGCGACGTGGATCCATTCCTGAAGCGGCGCGTCTCGGGGCGCGAAGCGGCGTAACGATACCGTGGCGCTGATCCCGAGTCGCGCTATCCCAAGCGGCCTCGGCGTCCACGGCCAGCGCGAGCTCGTCGGCGTCGTCATTCCCGGGACGCTCGTCCTCATCGAGATCTGGCTGCTCGTCCTCTCGCCGCAGCACGCCCACCGGCGCGGCGGCTACCTCAAGCTCGCGTCGAGCCAGATCGCGGACGTGAACGACTGGATCCTCGCGGCCGCGCTCGTCGTCGCCGTGCTGGCCGCGTACACGCTCGGCTCGCTCGGGCGCGTGGCCGCGTGGTTCTTCTTTCACCGGCTCAGGAAGACGCGATTTCCGACCGGTGCCGAGCTCCTGAAGCGCTTCGAGCGCGAGCACGGCCGCGAGCCGGTCACACGCGCGCTCACTCGGCACGACGCGCTGCGGCATGCGCTCCACGGCGACGAGCACGACGCGTTCTTCCAGTACGCGAAGCTCTGGCTGCGTCAGAACCGGCCGCGGCTCGCGGTCGAGAACCACGAGACCGAGATCAACTTCCTGATCGCCATCGAGGTGCCGCTCCTGCTCGCGGTGTTCGTCTTCTGGCGGCAAGTCGGCTGGATCGCCTTCGTCGTCGCGCTCCCCGCGTCGCTCCTGCTCGCGTGGGTTCTCGGCCGCATGGCGATCAGCCGCTCGCAGGCGGAGTCGCTGGACGTGATGCGGCACTTTCTTTTCGCGCAGTGGTACGCGGCCGGCGACGCCTAGGTCTCCGACACCGTGACCCGGCCGTTCTCGAGCTGCACGTTCCAGGCGCGATCGAAGGCGCGCACCCGCTCGAGGCTCAGCCGGCCCGCCCACGGCGGCAGCTCGGGCGCGACACTCTCGAGCGCCCGCCGCTCCAGATTCGGCCGCAACCCGAGCAGGAGGCGCAGCAGGAGCACAGGCGTTCCGGCCGCCCACGCCTGCGGGCGGGCTGCGGTCGGATAGGCGATCGGGAACGGCGTGGCCCCTCGCGAGAGCCCGGCAAAGACCTCCGGCAGCTGGTAGCTGAAGAAACCGGCGGCCTCGAGCATCCGACGGGCGATGCGGTGCACCTCCTCCCAGCGGCTGTAGCGGGCGAGGCCCCACGCGATCAGCGAGTTGTCGTGCGGCCAGACGGTGCCGTTGTGGTAGGAGAGCGGGTTGTAGCCACCTTCGCTCGCGCCCATCGTCCGGACGCCCCAGCCCGACCACAACGAGTCCGAGGTGAGCTGCGAGACGACGGCGTCGACCCGATGCTCGGGCACGATCCCGCTCCACAGGAGGTGCCCCATGTTCGACGTGAGCGCGTCGACCTGCCGCTTGTCGGCATCGAGCCCGAGCACGTAGTAGCCTCCGCGCTCGTCGCGCCAGAACGCCGCGTCGAAGGCCTGTTGGAGCGCCTCGACCTCCCGCTCGAGGCGCGCGGCGAGCTCGTCGTCGAGCCAGACCTCGCGGGCGAGCTCGGCGAGCCGCCGCTTTGCGTCGTAGACGTAGCCCTGGACCTCGACCGGCGCGATCGGCGGCTCCGCCAGCGTCCCGTCGGCGAAGCGCTGCGAGTCGTCGGAGTCCTTCCACGACTGGTTCTTGATCCCCGGCTTCGCCCGCCGCAGGTACTCGACGAAGCCGTCGCCGTCGCGGTCGCCGTACTCGTCGATCCACCGGAGGGCGAGGAGGGCCGGCTCCCGTAGCCCTCGGACGAGGTCGGCGTCGCCCGTCCACCGCCAGACCTCGGAGAGCAGGATTAGATAGAGCGGCGTCGCGTCCGCGGTTCCGTAGTAGGTCCCGTGCCACGCCGTCGCGGTCTTGCCGTGGCGCACCTCGTGGACGATCTTGCCCGGCTCGGCGTCGATCGACGGGTCGTCCTCGCGCGCCTGGAGCTCCGCGAGGGTCTCCAAGGCGCTCCGAGCCAGGTCCGGCCCGAAGAGCAGCGTCTGCAGGCACGTGACGATCGTGTCCCGACCGAACACGGTCATGAACCAGGGCATGCCGGCCGCGGGCAGCTTGCCGATCCGCCGGTCGCGGCCGCGGATCCGCAGCGATGCGAGGTCGGCGACGGACTGCTCGAACGTGTGGGAGAGGACGTCCCAGCTCGTGTCGAGCCCCGGGATCCAGACCCGCCATTCGCGGAGCGAATCCCTGATGTGGCTCCGCTCGTCGCCGAAGCGAGCCGCGACGGCGCTCGGAGCGCTTAGCTCGCCGTTCTCCGTGGGCACGACGTCGACCCGCAGCTCCCACACGGAGCGGGGCTGGAGCGAGAGCCGGTACGCGACGGCGCCGTTCCCGACTTCGCCGCGCTCGGAGAGGATCACCTGGGTCCGAGGCCCCGATTCGGCGCCGTCCTCGAACAGGAAGCGGTTGTTCTCGTCGTCGAAGACGGGGTCGACCGGGTCCGGCAGGCGCCGCGTGCCGGTCGGGTCGCCGAACGCGACGTCCTGCGCCTTGACCGTGAAGATGTCGGCGAAGTCGGAGGCGAACTCGAGCGCCAGCTCGAACTCGACCGGCTCGCCGCCCTCGTTCGTGACCGTCAGCCGATCCTGCATCGCCTCGCCGACGAACCGCCGCCGCGCGATCAGCAGCGTGTCCGCCGGCAGGCCACCCGCACGCGGGTTGCGCAGGTAGAACGCGGCCGAGAAGTACTCGACCTTGTCGGAGGAGAGCAGCATCGGCCGCTCCCCGTTCACCGTCAGCCTGAGACCGGAGAGGAACCGCGTGTCCTGCGCGAAGAAGCCGCTCGTCCGGTCGCCGATGTCGCCGCGGTCGTCGCAGATGCAGAAGGTCGAGCCTTCGAGGATCGTCAGGGTCACGGCGCGAGGCTACTCGGTGCGCAGGATGCGGCCACCGCTCGATTGCGCGAGCGCCTTGACGACGATCTCGTCGACATTGACATGCGGAGGCCGCGTGAGCGCGAACAGGATGCACTCGGCGATGTCGTCCGGGCTCATCGCCTCGACACCGGTGTAGACGGCGCGCGCCTTCTCCGCGTCGCCGCGGAAGCGGACGAGCGAGAAGTCGGTCTCGACGAGCCCGGGATCGACGGTCGTAATCCGGATCGGCCGGCCGAGCAGGTCCTCACGCAGCGCGTAGGTGAAGCCGCGCACCGCGAACTTCGACGTCACGTAGAGCGCCGCGTTCTCGTACGCCTGCCGGCCGGCGACCGAGCCCATGTTGACGACGTGCCCGCCGTCGCGCAGGTGCGGGAGGCAGAGGCGCGTCATCCGGATCAGCCCGTTCACGTTCGTCTCGAGCACGACTCGCTCGTCCTCCTCGCTCGAGGCGTCGAACGGATCGCGCCCGAGCGCGAGGCCGGCGGCGTTCACGAGGACGTCGAGCGGGCCCAGCTCTTGCACGACGCGCTCGACGAAGCGCGCGCAGCTCGCCGGGTCGGTGACGTCGAGCTCGAGCGCGAGATCTCCCTCGAGTCGGTCGGCCCGCCGCGCGCCGACGGCGACCCTGGCGCCCTCGCGCCGGAGAGCCCTCGCCGTCGCCGCGCCGATCCCGCTCGACGCGCCGGTGACGATCGCCGTCTTGCCGTCGAGGGCGCCCACGCGCGGAGCTTAGAGCCCCTTTCGGGACGAACGCGCGCTGATCGGGTGCGCTGGGCGAGTGCGAGCCAAGGACGCAGGGAGCGTTCGTAGCCGGAGGCTACGGGCGCGACCGAGGACGCAGGATCGTGGCGCCCAGCGCGGCCGGGCAGCCCGCGGCTCATTCCGAAAGGGGCTCTCTAAGGCGTTCGAGCGGCTCCCAGACGAGCTCGGCGACGTCGACGACAACCCCACCGGTCGTGATTTCGCCGACCACGGTGCAGACGACGTCGTTCAGGCGCGCATAGCGGTCGTCGTCGCTGAGGTGGGTCATGCTCCCGACCAGCTCGCGTCCGCCGGGGCCCTCGCTGCGGAGGAAGCCGTACAAGGCGATCATCAGCACTGCGCCGTCGTCGGTCTCGACGACGCCGCGAAAATCGGGGACGAGTGTGCCGTCGGCGCGACGCCGTGGGAAGTTGGCCGCCCGGAACCGCCCCATCACCTGCCCTTCACACCGGCCTTCGGCGATAAAGAAGCTCTGCCCCTCGGCGCCGTCGAAGAGGTCGACGCTCCATCCCTCGGGGGTGGTCCAGCGAATCCGGTAGAGCGGCTCGAGGCGCATCGGCCCTACAGGGACCCCGGCTCATGGCCGGGGTCCCAGACTCGGACGACCTTCACCGTCAGCTCGCCGCCAGCCCCGCGACCGTCTCGGGCACGCCCTCGAAGGCGCCGACCGGTCGCAGGCGGCCGTCGTCCTCGACGCTCCAGCCGTGCACCCGCTGCGCGTCGGCGTCGATCGCGTACAGGAACGAGCCGTCGCGCGTCAGCGCCTCGTCGCGGATCCCGGCCTCGCCGAGCCGCGCCGAGCCCGCTACGGGCTCCAGCAGCTCGAGCGCGCCGTCGGAGCCGATCGCGTAGCTCGAGATCGTCCCGTCCCCGAAGTTCGTCACGTAGACGTAGCGGCCGTCGTTCGTCGCCGCGGCCCAGCAGACCTCGCTTCGGGTGTCGCCGACCGAGCCGCTCACCGGCGCGAGCCGGCCGGGGCCCGTGATGCTGTAGGAGGACGCGGCGGCCCGGCCGATCTCGCCGCCGAAGGCCTCGGTCACGACGACGGTCCCGGACGCGGTGAAGTCGAAGCCGTAGGGCGTCGCGCCCGCCGACTCGATCGTCGCCGGCCCGTCGGCGTAGCCGCGCTCGTCGACGGCGAACGAGCTGATGCTGTTCGTGCCTCGCTCGGTCACGACGAGCGTGCGGCCGTCCGGGCTGAAGGAGATCTGCGCCGGGTCGGCGTCGTCCGCGCTCAGCGGCCGCGCCGAGTCCGGAAGCGGCGTCAGCTTCCCGTCCGCGAGCCGGAAGCCCGCGATCGACGGCGTGCCGTTGTTGAGGACGTAGACGAGGTCGTCGTGCACGGCGACGCTCGTGGGGCCGGCGCCGCCCGAGGCGACGCGGTCGGCCAGCCGCAGGCCGTCCGGCTCGACGGCGAAGAGCGTGAGCTCGTCGCTGCCCGCGTTCGTGGCGAGGAGCCAGCGGCCGTCGCGGCTCAGGACGACCGAGCTCTGCGACGGGAGATGCGGCTTGCCGGTGCCGCGGCCGCTGGTGCTGTAGCTCCCGAGCGGGTGCAGCGCGCCGTCCACGGAGCGGCGGTAGGCGACGATTCGGTTGTCGGTCTCGTCGTTCGTCTGCACGAAGACGGCGCCCTCTGCTGCGTGATCGTTCATCGAGACTCCCTCTGACCCCTTCGTTGACGCTCCTGCAGTCGCGGGAGCGGCCGGGGCGTTACACGGGAGTCTCGCGGCGGAACGGCTCGCCGAGCTCGACCGGCTGGCGCGGGCCCGCGGCGTGCTCGACCTGGAGCGTCGTGTGCGTCAGCCCGAAGCGCTCGCCGAGCATCCGCTCGAGGTCCGCGCGGAGGCCGTGGCAGTCGGCGCCGGGCTCGACGAGCACGTGCGCCGAGAACGCGGGGAAGCCGCTCGTCACGGTCCAGACGTGCAGGTCGTGTGCCTCGACGACCTGCGGCTCGGCGACCAGAGCATGGCCCACCTCGTCGGGGTCGATCTCGCCGGGCGAGCCCTCCATGAAGATCCGCGTCGATTCCCGCAGCAGCACGAACGCCGAGCGGAAGACGAGCGCGGCGACGAGGAGGCCGGCGATCGGGTCGAAGCGGTCCGAGCCGGTCGAGAGCACGAGCGCGCCGGCGACCGCAGTGCCGGCGAAGGCGGCCAGATCGGTGGCGACGTGGAGGAAGACGCCGCGCACGTTCAGGCTCTCGCGGCTCGAGCGGGCGAGGATTGCCGTCGCGACCAGGTTCACGGCGACGCCGATAAGCGCCACCACGAGGACGACGCCGCCACGCACGTCCGGCGGGTCGACGAGCCGCCGCACGGCCGCGTAGACGATCCACACGCCGACGAGGAGGAGCGAGAGCCCGTTCGCCTGGGCGGCGAGGATCTCGAGCCGCGAGAAGCCGAAGGTGAAGCGGCCTCGCGGCGGGCGGCGCGCCATCGACGCCGCGACGAGCGCGAACCCGAGCGCGCCGACGTCGGTGAGCAGGTGCCCCGCGTCCGCGAGGAGCGCGAGCGAGCCGGCGACGAGGCCGGCGACGACCTCGCCGACCATCAGCCCGCCGACGAGCACCGCCGCCGCGGCGAGTGCCCGCCGGTCGGCAGCGACCCGCGTCTCGTGCGCGTGAGCGTGCATCACGGCACCGTAGCGCGGGCTCAGGCCAACCCCGAGTGACAGTCACTCGGACCCGGCCAGCAGGGGCGTGTCGGAGTGACTGTCACTCCGGGTTCCCGCGGCCCAGGCGCGGCCGGCGGCGACTCGCTCGGGCGCGGTCGGGTGGGTGAAGAGGAGCGCGTAGACCGGCCGCGGCGGAGCGAGGTCCGAGAGGTTGGCCGCCGCGAGGCGCACGTGGGCCGTCTCGAAGGCCTCGAGGTCTCTCGTCAGCTCGAGCGAGAAGCGATCGGCGTGCCGCTCCCAGCGCCGCGAGATCGCCGAGCCCAGCGGAAGCGCCGCCAGCTCGAGCGCCGTCACGAGCAGGAGCACGAGCGGCGCCTGCCGCGGATCCGCCGGGTGGGAGACGAGCTCCCACAACACGACGACGGCCGCGGCCGCTCCGGCCATGCCGAGCAGGGTCCCCTTGGCGACGTGCCGCGCGTGCCGGTGGCCGAGCTCGTGGGCGACGACGAGCTCGATCTGGCGCGGCTCCTCGGCGGTGAGCAGCGTGTCGAAGAGGACGACGCGCCGAGTCGCGCCGAGCCCGGAGACGTACGCGTTCAGCTTCCGCGTGCGGCGGCTCGCGTCGGCGACGAGGACGTCGCGGACGGGGACTCCGGCCCGGCGTGCGAGGGCGCGCAGCCGCGAGGCGAGGTCCGCGTCCTGGAGCGGCCGGAAGCGGTTGAACAGCGGCTCGAGGACGACCGGCGTGACGAACCCGAAGAGCAGCACCGCCGCGGCGGCGACCGGGGCTGCCACGACGGGCCAGCCGCGAGGGAAGGCGCGTGCCAGCCCGACGAGCGCGAGGACCGCCGCCGAGGTGAGGACGAGGCCGACGCCGAAGCTCTTGAGCCGGTCGAAGAGCCAGCCGCGCGCGGTCTGCGTCGAGAACCCCCAGCGCCGCTCGCGGACGTGGCCGCGCCAGAACGCGAGCGGCAGCCGCACGAGCGTCGAGACGCCGACGACGAGCGCCGGGAAGGCGAGCGCCCGCCCCCACCACGGGAGCGAGTCGACCGCGCCGTACAGCCGGTCGCCCGCGCCCGTGAACGCCGCCGCCGACAAAACGGCCAATCCGAGCGTCACATCAAGCAGAAGAGCGACGTAGAGCGGCCGGTGGTAACGCCGCGCCCGCTCGACCTGCTCGACGCTGAAGAGCTCGGCCGGCATGGCGGAAACCCAAGGCTACACTCCGAGGATGGCGACGGCGGAGGGGCTCGGCCCGACCCTCACGACGCGCGAATCTTCGGAAGAGCTCGCGACGCAGTGGCGACTGCTGACCCGCGCGACGACGTTCGTCGCCGTCCTGACGAGCCCCGTCGCGTTCCTCTGGTTCGACCGGCACGTCGGCTGGCCGTGGTACTGGTCGGTCCTCGCCGCCGCCGGCCTCGTCATCGCCTTCCGCGGCGTCGTCGACCTGGGCCTGCGGCGCTTCATCCCCTGGCCGAGCCTCTTCGGGATCGAAGACCACCGCCTGAAGGAGCAGGACGTCGTCGCGCGGCGCCGCTCCTGGTTCTGGGCGCGGCTCGTCCGCTCGGTCGTCTTCGTCGCGCTCTTCGTGACGGCCGTCTTCCTCGTCCAGCTCGCGCTCGGCAAGGACGTGACGTGGCTCGGGACGGGCGACGCGCTCTGGCACGGCTTCTGGCGCGCCCTCTTCTCGCGGACATTCTGGACGCAGGCGATCTTCGTCTTCTTCCTCTTCATCTCGAACTTCCTGATCTTCCTCGGGCCGCTGATGCTCCTGGGCATCTCCCAGATCAGGGGCTACGAGCCGGGCGACGCGCAGTGGGGCGTGCGTCTCGAGGACGTCCGCGGCCAGGCCGAGGCGAAGGAGGAGGTGCGGCGGGTCGTCAGCCTCTGGCAGTCCGGCGAGGCGTTCGAGAGCGCCGGCGGGAGGCGCGAGCGTGGCCTTCTCTTCGTGGGCGCTCCCGGGACCGGCAAGACGATGCTCGCCAAGGCGATCGCGACCGGATTCAACTCGCCGTTCGTCTCGATCCCGGGCTCCGGGTTCGCGCAGGCGTTCCTCGGAATCGACGCGCTCATCGTGCGCTGGCTCGCGCGGAAGGCGCGGCGGCTCGCGGCCAAGTGGGGCGGCCAGTGCATCGTCTTCATCGACGAGATCGACGCCGTCGGCACGCGCCGCTCGGCGCTCCAGGGTGGCGGCGCGGCCCGGTACGAACCGGCTCGCCCCGCCGAGTTCCACGGCCCATGGGGCGCGCTCAACCCGAGCGGCGACCTGATCGTCGAGAGCCGCGCCTGGCGCGAGCACCTCTTCGAGCTGCGCGCGCCGGAGTCGCGCTCGCCCTACCCGCCGTGGGCCCGCAAGCTCGGCAACCTCCTGAACCAGGGGCTCTTCCCGGGGATGATGGGCGGCAGCGGCCAGCTCGCGCTCAACCAGCTCCTCGTGACGATGGACGGGATCGACAACCCGCCCTTCCTGCGCCGCGTCCTCACGAGCACCGTCAACTCGGTCCTCGACGCCTCCTACGTCGTGCCGCGGCGCCTCGGCCGTCTCCCGCTCCGCCTGCCGGCGGCGGGGCCGCGGCGCGTGCAGATCTACTTCATCGGGGCGACGAACGTCTCGCTGAACGTCCTCGATCCGGCCCTGACGCGGCCAGGACGAATGGGCCGCCATGTCTGGTTCCGCACCCCGACGAAGCAGGACCGGGTGGACATCTTCGACCTCTACCTCGGCAAGGTTGCGCACGAGCGCGACCTCGATCGGCCCGAGCGGCGCGACGAGATCGCCCGCATCACGAACGGCTACTCGCCCGCGATGATCGAGCAGATCTGCTCGATGGCGCTCACGCACGCCCACCACGACGGGCGCCTCGAGTTCGGGTGGGCAGACCTCGTCGAGGCGATGACGACGGTGGAGTCGGGCACCGCGATCGGCGTGCAGTACGTCGAGGAGGAGACGCGGGCGGTGGCGATCCACGAGGCCGGCCACGCGGCGGCGGCCCACGTCTACCGGCCGCAGCTCGAGTCGAGCCGGCTCTCGATCCGCATGCGCGGCGGCTCGCTCGGCCACCACCAGGCGTTCGAGAAGGAGGAGCGGTTCAGCCAGTGGCACAGCGAGGCCATGGGCGAGCTCGTGCACACGCTCGGGGCGATGGCCGCGGAGCACGTCTTCTACGGCGAGACGTCGAACGGCGTCGGCGGCGACCTCGACTACGCGACGTCTCGCGCGGCGTCGATGGTCGGCATCGCCGGCATGGGCCCGAAGACGATCGACCTCCACGGCGCCCGCTTCGCGGACGAGACGGAGGAGCAGACGCGTGAGCGGATCATGAAGCGGTTCGAGGCCATCGGGGCGCAGCTCATGAACCGGACGCGCGGCAGCGCGGACTTCCACGCCGACCCGATCGCCGCCGTCCTCCGCGACCCGCACAAGCGCACGCTCGCGGCGCAAACGCTCGGACAGGCGTACGTCACTGCCGAGAACTTCGTCGCCGCGAACCGGGAGGCCGTGCAGCGGATCGCGGACGAGGTCGTCGCGAAGCGCGAGCTCTACGGCGACGAGCTCGTCGCGCTGCTCGCGCGCGCCGGCCTGCAGAAGCCCGAGATCGACTACCTCGACGATGCCTCCTGGCCGACGCTGTGACGACCGTGACCGCCTACGCCCGCCGCTTCGGGCTCGTCTACTTCGCGCTCGCCGCCGTCGTCGGCGCGGCCGTCGGCGGGACGATCGTGCTCGCCGGCCGCGGCGGCCCCGCCCGCTCTCCCTGGTCGGAATGGCATCCGACCGCCTCGGGCGAGCTGCGGACGAAGGAGATCGCGAACCGGATCGCGGCCGCCTACCGCCTCCGGAACGGCCGGCCGCTCGTCGACGTCGTCACCGGCGCGCCGTTCCAGTCCGTGGTGACGGAGATCGCGACGCCCGCAATCGGCGCCGGCTTCGGCAGCGACACGCCGGTCTACGACCCGAGCCGCACGCGCATGTTCGTCCTCTGCGGCGCCGGCAAGAACTGCTCGCTCCCGGGGACGCCGACGGTCGCGCGCACGCAGCTCCTGCGGCGAGAGGCGCTCGAGCTCGCCCTGTACACGTTCAAGTACGTCGACACCGACGCCGTCGTCGAGTTCCTGCCTGGCGGTGCGAAAGCGCGGCCGAATCTCGCGCTCTTCTTCCGCCGGAACGAGGTCGAGCCGTTCCTCTCGCACCCGCTCCGGGCGACGCTGCCGCGCAAGCCGCAGCCCTCCACGGCCCGGCAGATCGACGAGTTGACGCTCTCCCACATGTTCCGCTTCCAGCTCCAGCCGTCGCAGGCCGGCGGCGGGCTGCTCGTGCTCGACCGCGGCTAGCCCAAGACGCCGCTTGCGGTGCCGCCGTCGGCGCGTGGGCGCGCTCAGCCCAAACGCCGATGTGCACTAGTGCACAAGCTTCGGATCGCTCGCCCCGTCGAGCGTCGGACCGCGGCTAGGAACTCGCGCCTGCGGGTAAGCGCGCCGGATGCAGATCGACGACCGGGTCGGCGACGCGATCGAGCGGGCGATCGGCGCGCATCACCGCCGGCGGCTGCGCCGCCTCGGCTGGGCGCACGCGCTCGACGGCCAAGGCCCGGCCTGGGCGCGCGGCGACCCGCCACCGCGCTCGGGCAACGCCGTCGAGGTGCTCGCCGACGGCGCGGAGGCGCTGCCGCGGATCGCCGAGGAGCTGCGGCACGCGGCGTCGCACGTCCGCCTCGCGGGCTGGCACGTGACGCCGACCTTCCGCCTCGGCCCCTCGCCGGAGGACGAGCTGCAGGCGATCCTCGCCGAGATCGCGGAGCGCGTCCCCGTGCGCGTCCTCCTCTGGGCGGGAGCGCCGGTGCCGCTCTTCCGGCCTTCGCGCAGCGACGTGCGCGAGCTCCGCGACACGCTCGAGCGCGGCACGCGGATCCGCGTCGGCCTCGACGAACGCGAGCGGCCGATGCACTGCCACCACGAGAAGCTCGTCGTGGTCGACGATCGCGTCGCCTTCGTCGGCGGGATCGACCTCACCTCGTACGCCGGCGACCGCTTCGACACGAACGACCATCCAGCGCGCGGCGAACTCGGCTGGCACGACGCGGCGGTGCGGCTCGAGGGGCCGGTCGTGGCCGACGTGACGGAGCACTTCGCGTTCCGCTGGCGAGAGGTGACCGGCGAGGCGGTCGCCGCGCCCGCACCGCCGCGCGCGGCGGGAGGCCTCGACGTCCAGCTCGTCCGGACGGTGCCCGAGGGCATCTACGACGCTCTACCGCGCGGCGACTTCCGGATCCTCGAGGGCTACGTCGGCGCGCTGCGCGGCGCGGAGCGACTCGTCTACCTCGAGAGCCAGTTCCTGTGGTCGCCCGAGATCGTCGCGATCCTGGCCAAGAAGCTGCGAGAGCCGCCGACGGACGGCTTCCGGGTCGTTGTCCTGCTCCCCGCCAGGCCGAACGACGGCGCCGACGACACCCGCGGCCAGCTCGGCGTCCTCGCCGAGGCCGACGACGGCCGCGGCCGGCTCCTCGCGTGCACGCTCCGCCAGCGCGGCCCGGACGCGAAGCTTGTCTACGTGCACGCGAAGATCGGGATCGTCGACGACGCGTGGCTGACCCTCGGCTCGGCCAACCTGAACGAGCACTCGCTCTTCAACGACACCGAGGTGAACGTGGTCGTGCGTGACAGCGCCCTCGTGCGGCAGACCCGCCTTCGCCTCTGGGCCGAGCACCTCGAGCGCGATCCTGGGGAGCTCGAGGGCGATCCGACCGAGGTCGTCGACGGACTCTGGCGGCCGCTCGCGGACGAACCAGACCACCGCCTCGCACGCCTGCGCCACGTCTCGCGCCGCTCGAAGCGTCTCGTCGGGCCGCTCCGGAGCCTCGTCGTCGACGGCTGCGCGCTCAAGAGCAGGCCGCCCGGCTCCGATTCCTCAACGGTGCGCAAGATCGCACCGCTCCTGCTCGTGCCGTTCCTGGCTGCGGCCTGCGGCGGCGGCTCGCTGAGCGCCGCCGGCGCCGAGCACTACCTCCGGACGACCGCCGGCGTGCCCCACGCTCACTGCCGGCCGGGGCACAGCGGCTGGAGCTACGTCTGCACCGTCCGGCGCGCGAAGCGCGCTTTCCGTGTCGCCGTCGTCGTCGACGGCAGGCGCGTGAAGGAGACGACAGAGCTCCTTCCGCTCCGTGGCCCGCTCCCGCCGGTGCCGGGGTCGCCGGAAGCACGCGTCGCCGAGTTCCTCGCCGACGCGAGCGCGATCTGCTCGCGCCGCACGACCCTCGTCGCCGCGATCCCCCACCCGCGCAACGTCTACGCCGCCTACCGGCTCATGGGCGCCTACATGAGCGCCGAGCGCGAGGAGGCCGAGTCGCTCCGCCGCCTCGATCCGCCCGGCGACTCGGCCGAGGCCATGCGCCGGCTGATCTCCGCCGCCGACCGCGCCGTCGCCGCCGCCGAGGCGTACCGGACAGCCCTGTTGCATCGCGACCGGACCGGCGTCGCGCGCGCCCTAGCCGCCCGCCGCGCAGCCGCCTCGGAACAGGAGCGCGCCGCCGTCGCGCTCGACCTCCGCTGCGTCGCGGTGACGCGCTAGCGGAAGAGCCGCAGCCGCGGGAGGAAGACGACGCGGCCGCCGGTGCTGTCGGCGTAGCTGTAGTAGAGGCCGGACGGCTCCAGGTCGGCAAAGACGGGGCCGCGGCCCGGCGTGAGCGTCGTCGAGCGGCCGTCCTCGAGCCGCAGCAGCTCGATCGTGTCGGCGTGGATCAGCACCGCGATCCCGCCGTCGACGTCGACCAGCCGGCCTTCCGGTAGCGGCCGCGACAGCACGCGGGCTCCCGTCGCCGTGTCGTAGACCTCGAGCGTCGAGGAGCGCGCGACGACGACGCGGCCGCCGTCGAGGAGGGCGGCGGACACATCCGTGAGCGGCAAGAAGCGCACCAGCGCTCCGCTCTCGTCGAGCACCGCCACCCCGTCGAGCTCGCGAACGGCGATCAGGTGGCCGGAGACGGAGTCGGCCGGCGCGGAATGCTCGCCGCTCCGGATCACGGTGCAGATGTTCCGGCTCCGGAGGGGAACGGGCCTCGCGCAGTGCTGACGGCCGGCGCCGATCCGGACGAGCCCGAGCCGGTCGTCGAAGACGAGCAGGTCGCCGTCGCCATGCAGGTGGTAGTCCCAGAGCCGACCGGTGCCGTTGAAGCCGTCCTCGGCCAGCGAGACCGGGCGCGGGTCGGCCAGCGTGACCGTCTTGAGGAGGAAGTCGCACGTCGTGCCGCACCCGTACAAGACCCAGGCGACGCGCGAGCCGGCGAGCTCGACGTCGTAGAGGCTCGGCACGCCGCCGCAGCTCGCGGGGACGTCGAAGCGCCGGAGGGATCGCCGCGCCGGCGTCCACACGGCGACGTGGTCGCAGTCGAGGGGCGTCGGGCCGACGACGAACGCGACGCGCGAGCCGTCCGCCGAGAGGTCGCTGACCGGCGCTCGCGTCGCGACGGTGCGGGCGTCGACCGCACGCTCCGACGGCGGGATCGGCCGCGCGGCCGGCCGGACCGGAGCGAGGCGCGTCCAGCCGACGAGCTGGTTGTGGCCCATCCCGGTGATTCGGCGGAGCCCTCTTCCGTTCGCACCGACGAGCCAGATCCGATCAGGGCCCCCGCCCGGGTTCGCGGCGAGCGCGAGACGGCGTCCGTCCGGCGACCACGCCTCGCTGCCCACGCTCAGACCGAGCCCTAGCCACCGCAACCCCCGGCCGTCGACGCCGACGACGCCGACGTCTCGGATGTTGCCGCTGAACGCGAGCCTCCTGCCGTCGGGCGACCACGCGAACGTGCCGACGTTTCGCGCGACCCGGTGCCGGTGCGTGCCGTCCTGCCGCACGACGAAGAGATCGTCGTGACCCGCGTCGGTGTACGCGATCCAGCGCCCGTCCGGCGACCACGTCGGCCCGCTGACGATTCCGCCGCGGGCGATCAGGCGCCGCCGCCCGCCGAGCGACTCGACGACGACCGCCTGTTCATCCTCGCTGAGGTCGCTCAGGAGAACGAGCGCCTTGCCGTCGGGCGACCAGTCGGGCCTGTAGCCGAAGCCGGGGAGGCGGCGCCGGCCGTGTCCGTCCGTGCCGACGATCCAGGTGGTCACCCGCTCCTCTCCCGTTCCGAAGGCGAGCAGCTTGCCGTCGCTCGAGAGCGCCGCACCGTTCGCCTCGGTCCGCACCACCTGATGCAGCCCCGCTCCGTCCGCGCGCGAGACCTCGATCGGCTGGAGGGCGCCGCCGTACGCGATCGTCCCGCCGTCGCGCGACACCGCCGCCGGTCCCAGCGCGCGGCTGCGCGGCAGGAGCGGCGTCAGGCGCGAGCCGTCGGGCCGAACGCTGTACACGCGCGACTCGCCGTCGCGATCGCTCGTGAGCAGCACGCGAGGCGCGCCGTCCCCGGCGGCCGTCGTCCGTTCCCCGCAGCCGGTGAGACAGGCGACGACGAGAACCGCGACGAGTGCGTGCGGGAAACGCATGCGACGCCAACGTACGCCTCTCGGAGCGCGACTACCAGGCGTAAGGTCGGGCCGATGAGCGTGGAGACGCGGCCGCCGCGCGCCGACGAGGCCGACGAGCTCTTCCGGAGGTTCCGGGAGACGGCGCTCGTCGCCTACCGGCACGTCTTCCCGCCCGAGCTCTATCCGTTCCCGGACGAGGCCGAGCGCAGCAAGTGGCGCCGCCTCGTGCGCGACCACGGGCGGACGCACCGGCTCGTGGTCGCCGAGGTCGCCGGCGACGTCGTCGGAGCCGTCGTCGCGACACCGGGGACCCTCCAGCACCTCTTCGTCGTGCCGAGCAGCTGGGGCACGGGAGTCGCCGACGCCCTGCACGCCGCAGCCGTCGAGGTCTCACGTGAGGCCGGCGTCGCCGAGTGCCGGCTCGAGGTGCTCGCCGAGAACTGCCGCGCGCGCCGTTTCTACGAACGCCACGGCTGGGTGCCCGACGAGCGGAGCCGCCCCGCCGACTACCCGCCGTACCCGCGCGTCGTCGGCTACAGGCTGCCGCTTCGGCGATGAGGGGATCCAACCGCCGACGCCCTGCTTCTAAGGACGAACCGACTGACTGACCTCTAGCGACCGCTTCAAACGGGTAGATGCGGACGAGAAGGTCGCTTCGCGTGCCCAAACCCGGAATGTGAGTTTGAAGGTAACTCCGAGAGCATGGGACGACTCACGCGCGGCTACGCCTCGGTTCGTGGTCTTGGGGCGGGACGATGCGGAGCGCGAACGCTGAGGCTCGCTCCAGCAGGCCGAGCGCTTTGTCCGTGTCCCCGAGCGACCGATAGAGGTCGGCCCATTCGCGAGCGACCATCGTTGCCTCGCGCCACTGCCGATGCTCCGTCAGAAAGTCGAGCGCCTGCTGAAAGTACGGCTCTGCTTTGCGCGCGTTCCCTAGCGCTGCGTAGGCGGTCGCGTAGGCGTGCCACTCGGCGCCCCGATGGAGCGAGTCCTCTGCGATGAGTTCGTGCGCTTCTTGCGCCAGCCGTAGCGCCTCTTCTCCGTCCCCTGACCAAGCTGCCACCTTGGCTTGTTCGGCGCGCATGAGCCCCATGTCCTCCGAACTCGCACCCGTCGCAGTGAGCAACTTGTCGGCGCGGTCGAGATGCCGCGCGGCCTTCTGCCAGTCACGCTCGAGGTTGAGGAGCGAGGCGTTGAGGATGTGCGCGAGCGCGAGCCCGCGCGTGTCCTCGGTGGTGCGGTAGAGCGCGAGTGCCTCCCGCGCGTAGCGCAGCGCCGTACCCGAGTCTTGCGCCTCCCACCAGGCCATCCTGGCGAGCGACCAGTAGACGCGAACGCGGGCCTGGGGCGAAGCGACCGTCTCGACACGTTCAGCCGCCTCCTGTAGGAGGCGGGAGGCTCGGCCTGCGTCGCCCGCGTCGGAGTAGGCGCACGCGAGATAGGCCATGAAGCGAGCCTCCAATGCAGCATCTCCTGCGGCGTGCTCGCGAACATCGGCCAGCGCTCGCTCCAGAGTGATGATGGCGTGGCCGGGCCTGTCCGTGAACGAGTAGGCCTGAGCCAGTTCCTCGTACACGTCGGGGCGCTCGTGCGGCGGGAGGTGCCCCGTCTTGATTGCTTCCTCCAGCCGTGTCGCAGCCTCCTCGCGCTCTCCCTTGTGAGCTGCGATCAGGCCGAGTCCCGCGAGTGCTCGCGCGCGGATCTCGTCCTCTGCCTCCTCGTCTGCAACGAGGGAGCGGAATGCCTCCTTGGCGGCGTCAAGATCGTTCTCGAGCCGAAGCTGGAGCTCGGCATCCGACACTCGCAACTCGCGCTCGGCTACCTCGGGAACGCGCCTCCCCGTCTCCAACTCCTCGGCTGAAACTCCGAGCCGCTTCGCGAGCTTGCGAATCGCTTTTAGCGAAGGTCCACGGTCGCCGCTCTCTATGCGGCTTATGTAGGCGTAAGAAACGCCGGGCATCGACAGTTCGCGCTGCGATAAGCCGCGTGCACGGCGCAGGCGCCTGAGCCTTTGCCCGATTGTCTCCTCTTCCCCGGAAGGTTGCCCCATGGCCGCGGGCCGCAGTTTGCCTGACTGGCCTCTAGTGAGTCAATCTCCGCGCGCTTAACCCGCGGCAAAAGCGATTCCTACGAGAGGGGGTGAATCATGCGCACAGGCAACATTGTCCGCGCGCTCGCGGCGCTCGCGGTACTCGCCACGGCTCTTTATGGCGTCTCCGTGCAGTGGCCGATCTGGCCTCCGTAGGCGTGCCCCAATGCGGCGGGGAAAGGTGCTGCGGCGCTTGACCCCGCCGCTCCCCCTGTACGCGCGGGAAGTCCTGAAACGCGTTCTGCGCTCCGCGTCAGCCAGGCGACGAGCCTTGCCGCCCCCTGCTACGCAAGCATGGTTCCCGCACCCGTGCTGGACCTCCGAAACTACCATCGCTGCTGCGATTGGAAGGCGAAGTACTGCGCGGGCACCGAGTGCGACTGCCGCGGATGGCTTCGCTCCTGCTAGCGGCGCGCGGAGCTCGCGGCTCATGCGGCGGTAGCAACGAAGCGTGCGATGTAGAGGAACGATAGTTGCCGTCGTCTTAGGAGGAGTTTCGGCACAGCGCTAGGCGGGCGCCGATCAAGACATCCGAGCGCATTTGACGAGTCGCTTGCCACTCGGCGCTAGACCGGCGAGCACTCTGCGCGTGGGATGACGCCTCGTCACGGGAGACGGCGCGAGCGTGAACCGGCCACGCGGAAGGCCCCTGTTCGTGCGCCTGTTGAGCAGAACCGGCGGCTCTTCCACGACCGGCATCGCCCGCGTCGTCATGCAGTGGGGTGAGCTGTACGAGGCCAAGCTCAGGGTTCCAGCCGGAGGGATCGGCGGGATTCGGATCGGGCTCCGCGGCCGCCCCGAGAGGCTGTTTCGCGTCCAGAACGATCCATTCACGACGCCGCGAGGGACTCGCTGCGACGTCGCAGCGCTCAGTGCCACGCTGAGAGCGTTCGTACGTGCATACAACGGAGGAGACGGTCAGAAGCTCGATCGACTGTTCTCACGTCGGCGGTTCTATTGGTATGCATCGAACGGCCCCGGGCCACGTCAGTCGCCTGAGTCGCGAAACCGCGAGACACTCGTGTCCTACTTCCGGGAGCGTCACCGACTCGGTGACCGTCTCAAGCTGCGTGCGTACAGATTCAACAGCTACGAACGTGCGCGAAACCTTGGTCACTTCGAATTTGGCGGAGACAGACGAGCAGACGACTTTCGTGACGGCAGCTGGTTCGCATGGTCGGCAAGGGGGCGCTCGACTGCTCACGGCAGCCCGTCACGGTCAGCGTGATGTTCCTCGGGGACCGGATCGGTAACGAATGGGCGGTGACGGGATCGAACCGCCGACCTCCTGCTTGTAAGGAACCACGTAGGAAGGCGCCCGACGAGGGCGCTTTCCCTTTGCTGGAGCCGTTTCCGGGCCTGTTCGCCGCCCTCGCGGGGTGGCCCGAAAATAGGGCGATTTGCGGACGATTACCGGGGGTTTGGGCACTAGAAGCGTGTTAGTGCCCATTCAGATGGGCGGGCGAGCCCGAACGCCCGGGCTCGGTGAAGGGTCGTCTCGGCCGGGAGCCGGTCGGCCTGCTCGGCTGGATCGGCTAGCGAGGGAGCGGCGGCGAGCGGTGCAGCCCGCCGTGGATTTGCTGAGCCACGCCTTCCGGCGCTGCTTCGGCCTTATGGTCTCGCGCAGATCACGTACGGTGTCAGCGTGGTGTTTGCCGCGGTCGCGCGGAGGTAGACCCTCCAGGCCTTCGGCGGGGTCCCCGATGGGAACGAGGACACCAGCGATGCGGAGGAGAGATTCGAGAACCCACCACCGCCCGTGGCAACCTCTCCCTGCTGACACACCGCAGTCGCGGCCTTTGTGGTACCCGCGGGTACGGGGACCGAAGGTGCGCTGCGCCGAGTTACATTCGTGGCCCCGGGGTCGCCCTTGTCGCCCTTGTCGCCCTTCACGCCTTGGGCGCCCGGCGGCCCTGCCGGGCCGCGCGGCCCCTTCTGGCCCTTGAGCAACGTGATCGCTTTCTTGCGGATGTCGATCAAGCGTATCGACCTGTTCTTGATCTGAGTCGAGCCGACGCTGTTCGCCGGAACCAGCGAGGCGGCCGCGAACGACGTGCCGCCGAGCGCGACGAACAGCGCCAGCGTCGCCATCACATTCGCGTAGCTCAGGCGGCGCCGTAGGCGTGTCGCGAAACCCTTCATGCGCAGTCTCCCCTCGGGAAGGAGGTCAAGCTCTGCCCGCCGACGGCATGCCGCTTGATCTGTGCCCGCCGACGCCGGTCAGGCTCCGGGCTTGCAACACGAGTGTTTAGTACGTCCGGAGTCGAAGGTCAAGAGACGGTATGGCCTCAGCCCCGGCGCGCATTGCCGGGATCCCGACGCCCACCAGCGCACCAGTCCACTTCGCCGCGCGCGGCGAAGTGAGTCCTCCGAAATCGGGTGGATCCCCCGCCCACCGATTGTGAACCTCTGCCAGGAGGCTCGGACCGTCCCGCGCGGCGAAGTGAGTCTGGTGAGATCGGGTCGGGAGAGGGCGCGGGTGCCTCTGGATTCTCGCGCAGCTAGGAGGGATTGGCGCCGCGGGTCGGGCGCGCGGGTCGGGCGCGCGCGGCGAAGTGAGTCCTCCGAAATCCCCCTCCTAGCCGCACGGCTGCCGGGAGCGCGCAGGGCCCCGGCGAACCTCGCTGAGCCAGACCGTCCCGCGCGCGGCGAAGTGAGTCCGCCAGCCGCATGGCGTTCGGCGAGCCGCCCGGGCGGAAACGCTGCACGCGCTGTACGACTCCGAGGTTTAGACTCCGGTTATGGACCTCACGCGTGTCCGGAATCGGACTCTCGTCTATTTCGGCATTGCCGAGGCCGAGGAAGTCGAGTTCCCCCAGCGCATCTCACCGTTCAAGAGCGGCTTGGGTGTCGTTGTGGGAGCGGTCGTCGCTGGAGTCTTGTTCGGGCTCGTCGAGCGCGACGTCACTGAGGGCGTGGTCGTTGGCGGAATCTGGCTCGGCCTGATGACTATCCGCTCGGCCTTGGCTCATCACCGCGCCAGACAAGACAAGATGAGCCGAACTCGCTCCTAGGTCAAAGCGGTAAGCAGCCGCAGCGCGCATCGCGAGCGCCGCCGTTGGGGTAAAACAATCGCGAACGTGGGGTAGCCCGCTCAGCGGCTCAACCGGCAGGGCGCATGGCTACTGGCCTTACAGCGTTGCGCCAATCCCTCCTAGAAGCGTGTTCGTGCCCATTCAGATAGGCGCCAGAGCCCCGGCGAGCCTCGCTGAGCCAGACCGTCCCGCGCGCGGCGAAGTGAGTCCGTTGAGATCGGGCCCGGGGAGAGCGCGGGTGCTTCGCTCGACGCCTTCACGGCACGTTCAGCACTCGCGACGCTCGACGCCCTCGATCTCGTTGATCAGTCGCTCGTCTCCTGTTCGGGGAGAGCGCGCAGAGCCCCGGCAAACCTCGCTGAGTCAGACCGTCCCGCGCGCGGCGAAGTGAGTCCGTTGAGATCGGTCGGGGAGAGCGCCCGAGTGCACTGAGGTCGCCGAGATCGCCGGAGTCGCGAAGCGTACGGCGCTCACATACGCCCGCAGACCCGACTTTCTGCGTCCGCTCGACAGGCTGGCGTCCGGCCCAGTCTGGCGCCGTAGCGCCGTCGAGAAGTGGGCGAGGAAGACCCTGCCGTTGCCGGTCGGTCGGCCCGCGAAGAAGAGGAGGCACTGAGCAATGGCACCACCCCTGCGAGGTTCAATCATCGAGCATCGCCGCAAACGCGGAACCGTGTACTCGGCCCGCTTTCGCGCCTATGGGAAGCGGCGTCTCGTTGTCCTAGACAAGACGACACGCGCCGAGGCCGAGACGGAACTCCAGAACATCATCGCCGACGTGCGCCGAGGCATCTGGCGTCCAAGAGAGCGCACCCCCGTTCCCGTCGAGGCGACGGAGGAAGAGCCGACCTTCCACGTCTTCGCGTCCGAGTGGCTGGAGGAGCATCGCCTCGGGTTGCGGCCGCGCAGCGTGGAGGCGCTCAAGTGGGCGCTGACCTATCACCTGCTGCCGTATTTCGCGCATCACAAGCTGTCGGCGATCACGCGGCGCGAGGTTGATCGCTACCGGCGAGGCAAGCTCCGCGAGCGCGAGGAGGGCCTCGTTCCGCGCCCGCTCTCGGATCGCTGCATCAACAAGACGATCTCGATCCTTGCGCAGATCCTCGACGACGCGATCGAGGCGGACCTGATCGAGACGAACCCGGCGCGCGGGAGGAAGCGGAGGCTCCGGGCGGGCAAGCCGAGCAGGAACATCCTCGAACTGGACGAGGTGCGCGCCCTCCTCGCCGCGGCAGGCGCGGACCGGGCGCTGCTAGCGACGATGATCTACGGCGGGCTCCGCATCGGCGAGCTCCTCGCACTGGAATGGCGCGACGTCGATCTCGCCAATCGCCAGATGCACGTGCGGCACGCGAAGACAGACGCGGGCGAGCGCACCGTCGATCTCACGCCCGATCTCCACGACGACCTGCTCGCGCACAAGGCGACGACCCGCTTCGGCGGGCCCGACGATCTCGTCTTCCCGGCGGCGAGCGGCAAGCCGAACAACCGCAGCAACGTCCGCACGCGCATCCTTGCGGGGGCGATCGAGCGGGCGAACGCGAAGCTGGCCGAGGAGGGCAAGCCGCCGATCCAGTCCGGCGTCACGAACCACGCGCTGCGCCGGACGTTCGCCAGCCTGCTCTACGAGGCGGGGGAGAGCCCGCCGTATGTGATGGCGCAGATGGGCCACACGAGCGCTGCGCTCGCGCTTGAGGTGTACGCGAAGGTCATGCAGCGGAAGCGTGATAGCGGGGCGCGCATGGACGCGCTCGTCAGGGGCGCTGAATTGGCACCAAGTGGCACTAACGGTGGGAACGGCGAGGTTGCGCTTCCCGTGTCGGCCTCGGCCGTGCCGCCGGAAAGCGCCGATTAGCAACGCGTTCTTGATGGGCGGTGCTGGGCTCGAACCAGCGACCTCCTGCTTGTAAGGCAGGCGCTCTCCCAGCTGAGCTAACCGCCCTGGTGCCCCCAGCGGGATTCGAACCCGCGCTACGGCCTTGAAAGGGCCGTGACCTGGGCCGCTAGTCGATGGGGGCGGCCGGGCAAGAATAGCCGCCTCCGGCGGGACGACCTGCGAGACTTCCTGCCGTGACGGAGCTTCCCCCGGAGGCCGAGCAGCACGGCATCGCGCCGGCCGTCGAGCCCGAGCCCGGCACGATCGTCGAGACGCGCGAGGAGCGGATCGCCCACCGGCGGCGCCAGCAGCGCCTCTACGCGTGGGCGTTCCTGCTCGTCGCGTTCCTCGTCGTCCTCGTCGCGCTCGTCGTCGCGAACACGCGCAGCGTGAAGATCAGCTGGGTCGTCGGCTCGACGCGCACGTCGCTGATCTGGATCATCATCGTCTCCGCCGTCCTCGGCTGGCTCAGCGGGGTCGTCACGAGCCTGCTGTTCGGCCGCCGCAGGCGCCGCGCGCGCTGATTCCTATACTCGGCTGCGGGGCCGGTAGCTCAGTGGTAGAGCAGGGGACTTTTAATCCCAAGGCCGCAGGTTCGAATCCTGCCCGGCCCACCTAGGATGGACTGTCACCGAGTGGTCCCGACACTCGGGCCTTTCTTCTTGAGCTGGTAGGCGTGGACGGCGCCCGTCAGAGCGCCGTCCGGTTTTCGGCTCACGCTCGCCTTCGACCACCACGTCGGAAGGAGAGGAGTGCGCCGCATGTCGGAGGATGACGTGTTGTTCGGCTACCGGTTACGTGTGCTTGACCACGCCGGTCGCACCTCGGTGAGTGAGGCCTGTCGGGTGTTCGGGATCCATCGTTCGACCTACTACGTCTGGAAGCGGCGGGCGGAGCGGCATGGGCTCGAGATCCTGCGTCCACGGGAGCGGCGCAGGCCGCGGATGCCGCAGCAGTTCTCTCCATTCGTTGAGGAGCGGATCGTCGCTTTCGCGCTCGGGCATCCCGGGCTCGGCCCGGGGCGGATCGCGGCGGAGCTGCGCAAGCCGCGCTGGGGCGGCATCGTCGTCTCGCACAACGGCGTTTGGCGCTGTCTGCGACGCCACGGGCTCAACACGCGTGCCAAGCGGCTCTCGCTCGTCGCGGGCTACGCCGCGCCCTACGAGCCGCCGCGGCAGCCAGAGCCGGAGCGGCATGTCGAGGCCGAGCGACCCGGTGAGCTGGTGGGGATGGACTGCTTCTTTGTCGGCAGGCTCGCCGGCTCCAAGGGCTCGGTCTGGCAGCTGACCGCGATCGACGTCGCCTCCAGCTACGCCGGGGCCGAGCTCGTCACCTGCCCGAAGGGAAACCCGACCGGCCGGCAAGCCTCGAAGCTCGCCCGGCGCGTCGCGGCCGAGCTGCAAGCCGCCGGCTGGCGGCTCGAGCGCGTGCTCACCGACAACGGTGGCGAGTTCCGCTCAACCGACTTCCGCGACACGCTCGCCAGCCTCGGCACCCGGCACACGCTGATCCGCGCCGGCCGGCCGCAGACGAACGGCGCAGTCGAAGCGCTGCACAAGACGATCCTCGACGAATGCTGGCGCCCCGCCTTCGCCCGCTACCTGCACGTTCGCTTCACCGGCCTGAAGCGCGACCTCGACGCCTACCTCCGCTACTACGACGACGAGCGCGCCCACACCGGCCGCCTCACCCGCGGTCGCATCCCCGCCGAGATCGTCTACGGTGCCCGCAAGGTGAGAGCGAGATGAGCCGAAACTGTCGGCACATCTCGGTGACGATCCAACCTAGGAGGGATTGGCGGAACATCGCTTGTGCCGCCCGAAGCGCGCTGCTCGTCCCGATGCGGCGTCCTCAGTCGCGCCGATAGCGCTGCTATCGACGCTCCCTGCGTCCTTGCCTCGCAACGAGCATCACGCTCCGTGCGACGAACGACGTTCCGCCAATCCCTCCTAGCAGGGCTCGTTGGCCCAGCCGAGAAGCTTCCACTCCCCCTCGCGGCGCACGAACAGGCGAAGGTTGTGGAACTCTCGGCCCTCGACCGCGACGATGCACTTGACGATCGCTCGATCTCCGTAGACCTCGATCGGCTCGACGATGCGGGTGGCGCGAGCGCTGCCCGCCTTGACCTTCTGGAGGAAGGCGACCTGATCGTCGACGGTTCGGGACTCGTCCGCTCGCTGAAACGCGAGTCGGGGCGCAAGGATCGTGGAGAGCCAGTCGCGGTCGCCGCTGCTCTCGGCCGCGCCGATCCTCTCGTTCAGCTCCCTGAGCGCCAGCTCGTCAGCGCTCACGGCTTACACCCCCCGATCGTGATCCAACCATCTTGCCAGGTCTCCTCGCCGGGCTAGTCGGGCTCACCTCTAGCCACGGAACTCGTAGGCGCCAATGTCCGGCGCGGGTTCGCGCGGGCGGCCCGTGATGTCTCTCGTCGGGGCCCAGCGACGGCTCGCCTGGTCGATCAGGAGCGCCGACTTCGCCGTCGGCCGCCCTAGAGCGTCCAGGTCGGCCGGCCCGACGACATCCGACGACGTGCATGCCTGACCCCGCAGGACGACGTTCGCCACGAACACCCGCGCCGCGTCGCAGACCGGCCATCGCTGCCCCAGCAGCGCGATCACGTTGTTCGCAACGACAGGCCGCAGCCGGCGAGGGACGTCGCCGTAGAGCGAGCTGACGCGAATCGAGCCCTCGTAGCCGTCGCGCCGCCTGGCGCCGGTGAGGATCGTGTTGTTCACGATCTTCACGTCGTGTGGAAGCCGTCGCGTCCCGCGGCTGCCGACGACGATCGCGACGCGGGCGTGGTAGCCGGGAACACGCCGATCCGTGCCGACGAAGACGTTGTTCACGATCGTCGCGTGGTCGATCGCGTTCGTGAGGTAGAGCTGCGCGCCGCCGCTCCGGTAGACGCCGAAGCGGTTGCCCTCCACCCGCAGCCGGCGACCCAGGAAGAGCTCGACGAGGTCCTGGTGGCCGCACCGGTAGCGGCCCAGAGCGCACGGCAACGTCCGCTCGAACCGGTTGTGCCTGATCGTCAGGTCCGAGCCGAAGCGGCCGTGGAGGAAGTCGCACCCGTAGCAGTCGCGGAACCAGTTGTCCTCGAGGGTGATGCGCCTCGACCACCGGTACAGGAGCACGCAGTTCGCAAACTCGATCGACCGGTCGCCGCAGTGCGTGAACGTGCTCCGCCGGATCGTGACGTCGTGCGGGTCGGGCAGCAGGATCGACGCCGAGTACGGAGTCCCTCGCGCCGTGACGACGAGGTCGTGGAGGTCGATCCACGCCGAGGTCCTGACCTCGACGAGCGCGTCCTGGACGCGCGGGAAGATCGCCAGCCGGCCCAGCGAGACGTGCTGCGTGTGGTCGAGGAGGATCCGCTCCACCCACACGCCCGGGCTCCCGACGACGTCGAGCGGGCGGGACGACCGCGGTGGGATGACGAGATCGCCGTAGCTCCCCGGCAGCAGGACGACGGTCCCGCCCGAGTCGCGCAGGGCCGAGACCGCCGCCTGGAACTCCCCCGCACTCCGGACGGTGAGCGCGAGCGAGCGCGGCCGAGCCGCGGGCGCAGCCGCGAGCACGACGAGGGCGAGGGCCGCGGCCAGTGCCGACCGGATTAGCATCCGCGCATGGTGTCACCGTCCGCGGTCGGCCTGCAGCCTGCGCTTCGCCGGTGCTGGCACCCTGTCGCGTTCGGGCGCGACCTCGAGCAGGGGCCGCTTGCCGCGCGCCTGCTCGACGAGCCGCTCGTGCTGTGGCGCGACTCCGCCGGCACCGCCCGCGCGTTCTCGGACCTCTGCATCCACCGCGGGACGGCACTCTCGCTCGGCACGGTGGAGGAGGACGAGATTATCTGCCCCTACCACGGCTGGCGCTACGGCAGGGACGGCAGGTGCACGCTGATCCCGCAGCTCGAGGATCCCACGCGCGTGCCGGCGAAGGCCCGGGCCGAAGCATTCGGCTGCGTCGAGCGCTACGGCATGGTCTGGGTCGCGCTGGAGGAGCCGCGCTGGCCGCTGCCGGAGGTCCCCGAGCTCGAGTCGGACGAGTGGCGAACCGTGCTCTGCGGCCCCTACGAATGGCGATGCGACGCGTCGCGGCAGGTGGAGAACTTCACCGACTTCGGACACTTCCCGTTCGTCCACCCGGGCCTCCTCGGCGACCCGAGCCGGCCGGTCGTGCCGCGCCACGAGGTCGAGACCGACGGCCACGTGCTGCGCTACGAGATCGTCCGGCCGGAAGCGCCGAACACGGACGACTTCCCGGTGTTCGCCAACGAGGAGCGCGAACGGCCGGTGCGGCGGAACCGCTACGAGCTGCACCTGCCGTACACGATCGTCCTGCGGCTCGGCTGGGGCGGGCGCGAAGGCATGGTCTACTTCTTCGCCTCGCAGCCGGTCGCGGGTGATCGCTGCAGCGGCTACCTCGTGGTCGGACGGAACTACAACTTCGAGCAGCCCGACGAGCTGCTCGTCGAGTTCGAGAACGTGATCTTCGGCCAGGACCAGCGCGTCGTCGAGTCGCAGCGGCCCGAGCAGGTACCGTTCGACCTCGCGGCCGAGCTGCACATGAAGTTCGACGCCGTCGCCGTCGCCTATCGGCGGGCCATGCGCGAGTCCGGGCTGGCGACGGCCGGCTGAGGGAGCACGAGCTCGAAGCGCGAGCCCGACGGCGAGACGTCCCGGTGCAGGATGTCTCCTCCCTGCGCCTGCGCGTAGGCGCGCGCGATCGCGAGCCCGAGGCCGGTGCCGGGCACGGAGGCCCCGGGGGCACGGGTGAACTGCTCGAAGAGCCGGCCGCGGAGCTCGGGCGCCACGCCCGGACCGTGGTCCTCGACGACGATCCGGAGCTCGGCACCCGTGCGCTCGGCCGACACCACGATCGGCGGCGCGCCGTGGCGGATCGCGTTGAGCGCGAGGTTCGTGACGACCCGGTCGACGGCGACCGGATCGATCTCGGCCTCGAGATCGGCCGGCACACGGAGCTCGATGTCGCTCGAGTCGGGAAAGCCCTCCACGATCGTCGACAGCCGCTCGTGGAGCTGGAGGCGCTCTGGGTTGACCTCGACCGCGTGCGCGTCGAGCCTCGAGAGGTCGAGCAGCTTCTCGAGCAGGTCGACGAGCCGGGCGCTCTGCTCGTGCAGCGTCCTCTGGAGCGCGCGCACCTGGTCGGGGTGCAGCTCGCCGGCCCGCGCGTCGAGGGTCGCCGCGGCCCCGTAGACCGCCGTCGCCGGGGTGCGGAGCTCGTGCGAGGCGCGGGCGACGAACTGCTCCCGCACCTGGTCGAGGCGGCGCAGCTCGTCGTGGAGGAGCGCCCGCTCGACCCCGAGGGCGGCCCGCTCCGCGGCCCGCTGGAGGAGCTCGGCGTCCTCGGCGTCGAAGTGCCGCGGCGTCAGCGTCCCCACGTGCACGACGCCGAGCACGCGCCCGCGGGCGAGCAGCGGCGCCCCGAGAAGCGACTTGATCCCCTTCTCGCGCAGGATCGGGTTCAGCACGTCGGCGTGGTCGACGTCGTCGACCGCTACGACGTGTCGCTCGTCGGCGATCCGGCCGGCGAAGCCGCCGCCGACCGGGATCCGGACGCCCTGCACTACCTCCTCTTCGAGCCCCTTGGCCGCCCGCGCTACGAGTTCGTTGGCACGCTCGTCGAGCATCAGGAACGCAGCGGTGTCGGCGTCGAGGATCTCGCGGATCCGCGTCAGCAGCTCGTCGAGCAAGTCTTCGAGCGACAGGTGCGCCAGCGCCGCGTCGGTGACGAGCAGGAGCTTGCGTAGGCGCTCGGCAGCTGCGTCCGGAGTCTCCATGGCCGCACGAGGCTAGCCGCTACTCGGGCTGCGGTTGGGGCTGCGCCTCTCCCTCGAAGGGCTTTCCGGACCGGATCCTCTCGGCCATGTCCTTCGACTCCTCGCGGTAGACGCTCCCGTCCTCGAACTGGATCACCGGGTACTGCCGCTGCCCGCTCAGCGTTTCAATGTGGTCGCGCTTGCCGCGGCGGAGCGGGCCGGGCACGAGCTCGTAGTCGATGCCCTGCTCGTCGAGCGCCTTCTGCACACGCCAGCATGGATGACCCCCGAACTTCACCCATAGGTTCGAGCAGCGATAGAGCTTTATGGCCATGTCGAGCCTCCTGGGACGAGATTGCAGCGCGAACTTACTCCTCCCGAGCGGCGGTGGACGAACGGGCAGAGAGCGCATCGGCCGCAACGAGGAATCTCGTTCGCACCGGTAAACGACCAGATCGAAGGCGTCACGTGGCCTTCGGCACCATCAGGCGGTCAAGCCCGGCCATGTTAGGAGCGGCGACCGAGGTTGCGGCCCCGGCCGCCGCTCCTCGCTCGTCGCTACCGGACGACGAACGGCTCGAGAACCTTGCTCGCGTTGTAGGCCGAGCGGCCGTCGAGCGTCAATCGCGCGTTGGAGTGAGCCGCCCGTCCCGTGGAATACGATCCTCTTCTTGTCGGTGCGAGACAAAGAGGAGAGCCGCGCGGTCGGGACCGCGGTCCTCGGCGGCGGCCCGGCAGGACTGACGGCGGCGTACGTGCTCGCGCTGCGCGGCGAGCCGGCGGAGGTCTTCGAGGCCGACGGCGTCGTCGGCGGGATCGCCAAGACGGTCGAGTTCGGCGGCTACCGGTTCGACCTCGGCGGCCACCGCTTCTTCACGAAGCTCAAGCCGGTCGAGCGCCTCTGGCACGAGATGCTCGGCGACGAGCTGCTCCTCCGGCCGCGGCTGTCGCGGATCTACTACCAGGGCAAGTTCTTCTCGTACCCGCTCGTGGCGAAGGACGTCCTCGGCCGCCTGGGCGTCGTCGAGTCCACCCGCTGCGCGCTCTCCTACCTCTGGAGCCGCCTGCGTCCTGTCCCCGAGCCGGCGAGCTTCGAGGACTGGGTGACGGTGCACTTCGGCCGGCGGCTCTACGACGCGTTCTTCCGCTCCTACACGGAGAAGGTCTGGGGGATCCCGGGCAGCGAGATCAAGGCCGAGTGGGCCGCGCAGAGGATCAAGAACTTCTCGCTCTCCAAGGCGATCCTGACCATGCTCGGCCTGCGCCGGACGCACGTGACGACGCTGATCGAGCACTTCCACTATCCGCGGCTCGGGCCGGGGCAGATGTGGGAGGCCTTCCAGCAGCGGATCGAGGAGCGCGGGATCCCTGTTCGGCTCAACCACCGCTGCACGGCGATCGCGCACGACGGCGCGGGCCGGGTCGAGAGCATCGTCGTCCGGACGAACGGGAGCGAGCTCGAGCTGCCGGTCGACGCGGTGCTGTCGAGCATCCCGCTCAGCGAGCTTCTCCTCGCGCTCGATCCCCCGCCGCCGGCCGAGGTCGTCGCCGCCGCCCGGCGCCTGCGCTACCGCGAGCTCTGCCTCGTCGCGCTCGTCATCGACGACGAGACGCCGTTCCCGGACAACTGGATCTACCTCCACGACCCGGGCACGAGGGCCGGGCGGGTGCAGAACTTCGGCGCCTGGAGCGCGAGCATGGTGCGGCCCGGGACGACGTGCCTCGGCGTCGAGTACTTCTGCTTCGAGGGCGACGAGATCTGGGAGCTGCCGGACGCCGAGGCGGTCGAGCTCGCGAAGGCGGAGCTCGCGCGGATCGGCCTCATCGACCCCGCGCGCGTCGTCGACGGCGTGAAGGTGCGCGTCCCGCGCGCGTACCCCGTCTACGACTCGAACTACCAGGACGCGCTGCCGGTACTCCGGGACTTCCTTCGCGGGTTCACGAACCTTCGCACCTTCGGCCGCAACGGCCTGCACCGGTACAACAACCAGGACCACTCGATGTGGACGGCGATCCTCGCGACGCTGGACCTCCTGGACGGCGGCGGTCACGACGTCTGGTCGGTGAACACCGAGGCCGACTACCACGAGGAGGGGGCGATCGTCGAGGGGCTGCTCGAGGTCGAGCTCGTCGCCTGACGCGCGAGCGCCGTCGCAGCCGCGGCGACGCCCGTCAGATGGTGGACGGTGTGGAGGGCGACGCCCGCGAGCGCACGCGCCGGGCCCTCGCGGCGCACGAGGAGCGCGTAGAAGCGCGCGTTCAGCGCGAGCAGGGCCGCGAGGCTCGCACCGGCGAGACCCGGTCGCCGCGCCGCCAGGCCGCCGGCGATTCCGATCGAGGCGAGGGCGCTCGCGCGGTGTCGTGGGGCGAGGTTGAGCGTCCTCGCGCCCGGCCGACGCTCGAGCAGGAGCTCGGCCCACGGCAGCCCGCGCCGCGCGAAGTCGGCGTGCACCATCGCGGGGAGGGTCCACGCCTTCAGGTGCTTGCCCTGGATGCGCGGGTCGAGCTCGATGCGCGTGAGCCTGAGCCCGAGCTCGATGTCCTCGATCGAGGCGGTGGGATATCGCTCCGCGTCGAACCCGCCGGCCGCGACGAAGGCCTCGCGGCGGACGGCGCCGAGGCCTGCCCAGAAGGTCGTGGCCGGGCCCGCGCCCTCCTGGTGGACGTGGTGGTGGAGCAGGTTGCGGAAGCGCGAGACGAGCGCCGGGTCGGCCGGGTCGTCGTCGTAGGAGCCGAAGATCGCGTCGAGGGTGTCGTCGGCCGCGAGGGCGGCGCGGATGCGGGCGAAGACGTCGGCGTGCGGCTCGACGTCGGCGTCGACGAAGACGAGCAGCTCGGCCGTCGTCCGTCGCGCCCCTTCGTTGCGCGCCGCCGCCGGGCCGGGCGCGCCGGCCGCCTCGACGACGACCACCTCGTCGGGCGGCTCCTCCGCCGCACGGATCGCGGCCAGGCACCGCTCGAGCGTCGCCCGGCGGTCCGTGGCGGGGACGATCGCCGCGAGCCGTGTCATCGCTCGAAGATTCGCGCCGTCTCGAGGGTCGCCACGGGGCGGTAGCGCCCCGCCCGCAGCGCGACGTCCCAGTCCGCGAACGGCGGGCTCGTCACCCAGTTGCGCTCGACGACGAGCCGCGGCACGCGTCGCTCGATCAGGCGCTCGATCTCCTGCTCGGAGAGGACGTGGACGCGCACCGCCTCGCGCGCCGAGACCTTCGCCGCCGCGGCCGGCGCGAACTGATTCGTGTAGCCCGGCACGGCCTCCGCGTGCGTGCCGAAGAGGTACCCGGGCCAACCGGACAGGACCTTTTCGCCCGGCCGGGTGCGGCTCTGTACGACGTCCGAGACACGCTCGACCGAGCGGACGCTCGGCTTCAGGAGCGGCTCGGTGCGGACGTCGTGGGAAAAGGCGACCGCGCCCGCCGCAGCGTAGACGGCGAGACCGGCGGCGAGTGCGATCGCACCGGCGCGCCACGCGGTGAGCTCCACCACCGTCAGCACGAGGTACGGCACGACGACGCAGAAGTACTGGACGTAGGTCGGCGTCGGCAGGAACGAGGCGATCCCCAGCGAGATGCCGACCGCGGCCGCGAACGGGAGCCGGCGCCGCAGAAGCCAGAGCGCCGCGACCGCGCCCGCGAGGAGCACCGCGAACTGGAGGCCGAGCGCGTGGTCGGCGGCTCCGAAGCCGAGCAGGTTCGCGGCCGTCCGCGCCTTCTGCACCGGCTCCCCGACGAGCCCGTGCGAGGTCTTCTCGCCGTGGTAGCGGAGGTTGTCGAAGACGAACGCGTGCGGCGAGAGCGCGAAGAAGACGACGCTGGGCACCACGCCCACGACGAGCCCGGCGACGAGGCGCGGCAGTCCGCGGCGCCGCGCCGCGAGCACCGCGAACGCCGGAATGGCTGCCGCGAAGACGAGCCGCGTGTCGACGGCGAGGCCGACCAGGAGCCCCGCCGCGAGCCAGCGCGGTCGGGGCCGCCCGTCGACGAGGACGAAGGCGCCGAGCAGGAAGAGGCTCGCGAGCGCGAAGGTCTTGACGATCGAGAAGTAGCCGAAGACGAGCCCCGAGAGGGCGTAGAGCGCGACCGCGGCGAACGCAGGCCACCGGCCGGCCCGCCGCTCGACGTGGACGTAGAGGAGTGCGCCGATCGCGATCGCGAGGAGCGCCGAGAGGCTGCGGATCACGTACCACGACTCGCCGAGGACGCCGATCCACGCGCCGTAGACGAACGGCAGGAGCGGCATCTGCTCGTAGAAGAAGTCGCGGTAGGGGACGTGTCCGTGGAACGCGAGCCGCGACGCGTAGGCGTAGACGCCCTCGTCGCCGTCGAGGAAGCGGAAGGCGACGAGCGGCCCGAAGACGAGCGCCTGCGCCGCGACCGCAAGCGCTGTAGCGGCGGTTTCGGAATGGCTTCCATTCGTCCGACCGGTCATTTCAGACGGACGCGCGGCCGAAGTCCGCGCGTCCTGAATGTCGGCGCCGCCGAGTCGGCGCCTCAAGGCCGAACGTCACTCGCGCGCGCGCGTGGAGCCTGGAAGAGGAGCCGACGTTGGGCGAACGCCGCGGCGAGCGCCACGACGAAGAGGACGAGGAGCGCCGCCGCGGGCTCGCGCGCAACGGCGGGGACGAGAAGCGCGAGCAGCGGGAGCGCAGGCAGGCCAGCCAATGCTCCGGCCTGGAGGACGCGTACGACTGCGAAGACGACGAGGAGCGCGAGGACGAAGGCGGCGATCGCGCCGAGCCGGCCGCCGTGGAAGCGGTCGTGCCGGAGGAGCACCGGCGCCGCACGCAGCGTCACGAGCCAGCAGGCGAGCGCCGCGACGCCTCCGGCGACGTCGTGGCGGCCGAGGGGCAGGCGCGGCGTCGCGCGCACGACGAGCGCGATCGGCGCCCCGATCAGCAGCAGGAACGGCGCGATCCCGATCACACCGCGGCCGAGCCCGGCGGCGCTCGCGGCGGTCCGTGCGAAGTGGTCGTCGCCGATCAGCCGGCCCCACGTCCACGGGTCGGCGACATCGCCGTGGCCGCCGACCTCCGGGTCGTTCGGCAGGAGCGGGTTCGTCGCGGTCGCGGCGATCATGAGCACGGCGGACACGACCGCAAGCACACCTGTCGTCAGCGGCGAGCGGCGCCAGGCGAGCGCAAGCGGGACGGCGAGGAACGGGAGCATCGGGACGAGGTAACGCGGCCCGGGCCCCCAGCCGCCGAACTGTCCCCAGAAGCCGGCGTTGTAGAGGACGAAGGCGACGGCGACGACGGCGATCGCGAGCGCCTCGGCGCGGCGGCCTCGCCGGTAGAGCAGGACGGCGCCGGCCGCGCCCGCCGCGATCACCGGCCCGAGCACCACGAGGCCGCGCGAGGAGAGGAGGAGCTCCAGGGCGACCCGCGGCCGCGGCGTCACGAGGCCGAAGTGGTGCGGCGCATGCGTGGACACCGACGCCGCCCGCGCGGCCGCCGTCCCCTGCTCGGCCGTGGCGTCCCCGTAGGACAGGTGAAAGGGAGACCCGAATGCCCACCAGTCGAAGGCCAGGAGCGGCGCCACGCCGACGGCCACTCCGGCCGCGTAGGCGAGCCCGCGCCGAACCGGCCGCGCCCGTGCGATCGCGTACACCCCCAGCACAGCGCCGGCGAGCGCGAGCGGATACTCCGTCGTCACCGCGAACCCGGCGAGCACGCCGGCCGCCGCGAGCAGCGCGAGCCGCGGCGGCCCCTCCCGCTCCCGCCAGAGCACCGCGAACGCGGCGAAGCCGAGGAGCGCCGATAGGACGTGGGCGAAGAAGAGGCCGGTAAAGGGGAGCACGAGCGTCGCGAGCCCGAGCGTCGCGGCGGTCAGCGTCCCGAGGCCGGGCTCGATCCGCTCCACCGTCGAGGCAACGAGGAGGAGCAGGATCGCCGCCGGCAGGAGCACACTCCAGAGCGAGAGCGCGTGGACGCCGTGCGGAAGGTGCGCGGCCCGCAGCGTGACGTAGGCAGGCAGCGTGGCGAACGCGAGCCCGGGCGCCTTGTTCGAGTAGAAGTGGCCGTGGTAGTAGCTCTCGTCGCCCGAGTAGTCGCGGTAGGCGTCGATCCGCGGCGAGCCATCCGCGAGCGCGCGCACGAGCGCGAAGTGCGAGCCCTGGTTGAACCCGAACGGCTGGAGCAGGACGGCGGAGGCGCCCACCAGCACGAGGAGCGCCAGAACGCCGAGCCGCGGCACCGCGCGATCGTATCCGAGGCCTCAGCCGGTCTTTCGACGCGCCGCCCGGATGCCTCGATCGACGAGCCAGACGAGCCCGATCGCAAGCAGCGCATAGACGACGATGAACGGCGCCACGAGCCCTGCCTGCCCGTCCTCCGAGTCCCGATAGGCGAAGTACGCGACGACCTCGAGCGGTACGACTGCGATCGCGATGAGGGCGGCGGCGACGCGCGCCGGGCGGCTCATGCCGCCGCGACGCGCGTGAACTGCGGGATGATCTCGCGCCCGTAGGCCCCGAGGGTCTCCTCCTGCCCGCGGGTCATGAGATAGATGTTGAACTGGTCGACGCCGACCGACTCGAGCTCGCGCAGCTTCGAGGTCGTGGCCTCGACGTTGCCGAGGACGCAGAAGCGGTCGACGATCTCGTCGGTGACGAACTCGCCGTGCTTCGCCCCCACGCGCGAGTGCTCCTTGTAGTCGTAGAACTTGCGGGCCTTGACGAAGTCGGTCAGGTCCTTGGGGATCTCCGAGTCCTCGCCGTAGCGCTCGATCAGGTCCATGACGTGGTTCGAGACCATCGCCGGGAACCACCGCGACTGCTCGCGCGCGTCGGCGAGATCGTCCGAGATGTGGCTCGGCGCGCCGACGATGCACTTGAGCTCGCCGGGGTCGCGCCCGGCCTCCTCGGCCGCGCGCCGGGCCGTGTCCATGATCCACTGGATGATCACGGGATCGGCGAGCTGGATGATCACCCCGTCGCCGACGCGGCCCGCCACGCCGAGGGCGCGCGGCCCGTAGCCCGCGATCCACATCGGGACCTCCGGCAGCTCCGGCCGCACCCACTTCAGCTCGAGCTCCTTGTCGTTCCACTGCACCGCGCGGCCGTTCATCAGGTCCTTGATCATCCGGCAGCGCGCCTCGAACTCGGCCACCTTCACCGGCTTGAGGCCGACGACGCGCCGGGACGAGTCGCCGCGGCCGATCCCCATCGCCATGCGGCCGTTCGAGATGTCCTGCATCGTCGCGTACCAGCTGGCCGTGATCGTCGGGTCGCGGATTCCGGGATTCGTGACGAAGTGGCCGAGCTTGATCCGCTCGGTGTTGTCGGCGGCGAGCGCGAGCGTCGCGTACGACTCCTGCCACAGGATGTGCGAGTCGTAGGTCCATGCGTACTCGAACCCGAGCCGCTCGGCGAGCTGCATCAGCTCGACCATGCGCGTGTAGGGCGGGTCGGGCAGGACGGTTACGCCGAAGCTGAGCATCGCTCCTCCCGGGTCGCTGACCCGAAAAACATACTCCGGCGGTTCGGGGAGGTGAACCGGCCCGGCGGAGCGAACTTGCGGCCCGTGAGCGTTCTCTACCTCCTGCTGGCCGCCGCGGCCGGCGCGATGCTGCCGATCCAGGCCGGCGTGAACGCGCAGCTCGCCCGCTTCGTCGGCGGGCCCGTCCGCGCGTCCTTCGTCTCCTTCCTCGTCGGCACGATCGCGCTGCTCCTGCTCTCGGTCGCGATCCTGAAGCCGCTCCCTTCGAGCTCGAAGCTCGGTACCGCGCCGTGGTGGGTTTGGGTCGGCGGCCTCCTCGGCGCTTTCTACGTCGTCGGCGTGATCGTGAGCGCGCCGCGCCTCGGGGCCGTCGCGCTGATCGCCGCTGTCGTCGCCGGCCAGAGCGTCTGCTCCGTGCTGGCCGACCAGTTCGGCTGGGTCGGCTTCCGTGAGCATGCGGCGACGCCGGGCCGCATCGCGGGTCTCGCGCTGCTGTTCACGGGCGTCGCGCTCGTTCGGATCTTCTAGCCCACCGGCGAGCGGCAGCAATGGGTCCTGCAGCCCGAGCTACCTCTGCCATGCACAGTGGGGCTACGACGGCCCCCACGGCCTCGGCACTCCGAACGGCGTCTCGGGCTTCTAGCGTCCTCGCGGAGCCGAGAGCCCCCGCGGAGCCGAGAGCCCCCCGCCGCGCCGGGCCCCAGGGCTCGACGGCCAGTCCCCGTTTTGGGGGGCGACGAGCGAGCGAGACCGAACGACTCTTGGATGGAAGATGCTGCGGCGCTTCTTCAGGGTCCGTGTCGGGCGGCCACGCTTTCCCGAAGGCGAGGTCGTACCCTGGGGCGGGATCGCGTTCGTGGGCGCGACCTGCTCGCTTGCGCTGGGCCTCGTGCTCGCGTCGGCCGGGCACGCGTCGACTCGGCACTGGCAGGCGATCACCGTGCTCACGGTCCTGGCGGCCCTGACGCCGCTCTTCACCGTCTACGGGCCGGCGTTCACCGTCTACGACACCGCGTCGGTCTTCGTCGTCGCGGCCGCTCTGCTCGCCTCGCCCGTGGTGGCCGCGCTGGTGGGGCTCCCCGCCTGCCTCGTCGACGCGGTGCGGCGTCGCATCTCCGTCGTCTCGCTCGCGCACAACTCGGCCGCGCTCGCGCTCGCCGCCTTCACGACCTCGCTGCTGGCCCAAGCCTTGGCGGGGCTTCCGCCCGTGCCGCGGGCGCTCGTCCTGCTCGGCGCGATCGGTTGCTACGCCTGGATCATCACCGGCGCGGATGCCCTTTTCGGCTGCTTCGCCCGCGGCAGCTCGCGACCGCGGCTCCCCATGGCGGCCCTCGCCGCCGAGGCGGCTCTGGCCTCGATCGGCGTCGGCTTCGCCGCGCTCCTGGCGGAGGATCCTTGGCGGGCGCCGTTCGCGCTCGCGCCCGTGCTCTTCATCCATCGTCTCCAGCGCCTGCCGGCGCTCGAGGAGGAAGCGGCGACAGATGCGAAGACGGGCCTCCTCAACATGCGCTGCTTCGAGCGCGAGCTCGAGCGGCTCTGCACGGGCGGGCAGCTCGCGCGACCGCTGAGCCTGCTCGTGATCGACCTCGACCACCTACGCGAGATCAACAACCGCTTCGGCCATCTTGCCGGCGACGCCGTCATTCGTGCCGTCGCCCGACTCATCGACGGAGAGCTGCGTCCGGCCGATCGCGCGGCCCGGTTCGGCGGCGAGGAGTTCGTCGTCGCGATCCCCGAGATCGCTCCGGAGGACGCGGTCGCGGTTGCGGGCCGTCTGCGCGAGGCCGTCGCGTCGTCGCTCTTCAACGCGAACGATCCCCCGCTCACCTGCCGTGCGACCGTGTCGATCGGCGTCGCGCACGCACCGGGAGACGCGACGACGCCGCGCGAGCTGCTTCACGCCGCCGACCTCGCCGTCCTCCAGGCGAAGCTGCTCGGGCGGAACCGCGTGGTCGAGCGGCGAGAGCTGGAGGCAGCGACGGCCGAACAGACGAGCGGCTCGGCCTAGGAGGGTCCGGCGAAACGGCCTTCGTCGGCCGGGCCGTGATGCTCGTTCCGAGGCAAGGACGCAGGGAGCGTCGATAGCAGCGCTATCGGCGCGACTGAGGACGCCGCATCGGGACGAGCAGCGCGGCGCGGACGGCACAAGGGTGTTTCGCCGGCCCCTCCTAGCTCAGCCGGCTTCCACGACGCGGGCGATCGTCTTCGTCGCCAGCGCGTCGAGCGCTCGCACCGAGAGCTCCAGGTGCTCCGGCTTCGTGTCCTCGAGCTTCGTGTGCGAGAGGCCGCGGAGCGACTGGACGAAGAGCATCACGGTCGGCACCCCGGCGCGCGCGACCTCGGCCGCGTCGTGGAGCGGGCCGCTCGGCAGCCGGTGCGACTGGCCCGCCACCTCGCGCACCGCCTCGTCCGCGAGCTCGATCAGCGCCTCGTCGAAGAGGATCGGCTCGATGTTCCAGATCCGCTCCCACTCGACGTCGATGTTCTCCTCTTGCGCGAAGCGCTTCGATGCGCGCTTCGCCTCGTCGAGCATCGCCGCGAGTTTCTCCGCGTCGAGGTGCCGCTGGTCGAGGAGGCACTCGGCGGTCTCGACGACCGAGGTGACGATGCCCGGCTTCGTGACCACGCCGCCCATCGTGCAGACCGCGCCGCCGCCCGTCCGCTTCGCGATCTCGCGGATCTCGAGCTCGAGCTTCGCGGCCCCCGCGAGCGCGTCGCGGCGCTTGTCCATCGGGGTCGATCCCGCGTGCGCGGCCTGGCCGCGGAAGGTGACCTGGTGGCGTTCGACGCCGAAGGTGCCGAGGACGACGCCGAGCGGCAGCTCCATCGACTCGAGCACCGGCCCTTGCTCGATGTGCAGCTCGAGGTAGGCCGCGGCGCCGTCGAGCTGGCGCCGGGCCTCCGTCGCGCGGTCGAGGACGACGCCGTGCCGGCCCACGACCTCCGGCAGCGCGTTCCCGTCGGCGTCGCGCCGCTCGCGCAGCTCGTCCTGGTCGGCCATCGAGCCGGCCGCCGCGCTCGAGCCGAAGAGCGAGCGGCCGAAGCGCGCCCCCTCCTCGTCGGCCCAGTTCACGAGCCGGACCGTCGCCGCCGGTTGCCCCTCCTCCGCGAGCCGCCGCAGCACCTCCACGCCGGCCATGACGTTCAGCGCCCCGTCGAGCCAGCCGCCGTTCGGCACCGAGTCGATGTGCCCGCCGATCAGGACGGCCCGGTCGGAGTCGCCGTGCAGCGTCCACCACTGGTTCGCGGCCTCGTCCTCTGCGAGCTCCAGCGGCAGCCCGGAGAGCTTGTCGGTGAACCACTCGCGGGCGCGTACCCATGTGTCCGTCCAGGCCACGCGCTGGGCGCCGTTCTCGTCGCTGGTCAGCTCCTGGAGCTCACGCAGCTCGGCCACGGTGCGCGACGGCGTGAGAGGCACGGCGGGATCGTAAACGTGGTACGAAATAGTGGTGGCGACGGTCGCTCATGCTGGCCGGCTGCGGGTCGGGCGAGAGACCGCGTGGGCCGACGCCGTCAGGCGCGTCGCTCTGCTGCCGGTGGTGCTCGCCGTCCTCTGGGGGCTCTGGGAGGGCTACCGGGCCCTCTGGATCGAGACCGGCTGGACGTGGCCGTTCAGGGTCGACGACACGGCCATGCCGCACATCCACGCGATCCTCGCCCAGCTGTTCGAGCCGTCGAGGCTGAACGGCCCGACGCTCATCCACGTCCTCTTCGACGCCGCGCTCTTCACGGCGAAGGAAGCGGCCGTCGGCTTCGCGATCGGCGCCTCGGTCGGCTTCCTGCTCGCCGTCGTCCTCGTCCACTCGCGACTCCTCGAACGAGGCCTCCTGCCCTACATCGTGGCCTCGCAGACGATCCCGCTCCTCGCGATCGCGCCGATGGTCGTCGTCGGGCTCGGCAGCAAAGGCGTGACGGGCTGGGTGTCGGTCTCGGTCACGGCCGCGTACCTCACCTTCTTCCCGGTCACGATCAACGCGCTGCGCGGGCTACAGTCGGCCGACGCGCGGGCGCTCGAGCTGATGCGCTCGTACGCCGCAAATCGCCGCGCGATCCTCTGGAAGGTGCGCGTGCCGGCCTCCCTCCCCTACCTCTTCGCCGCGCTCAAGATCTCCGCGACCGCGAGCGTCGTCGGTGCGATCATCAGCGAGCTTCCCTCCGGGATCCAGGACGGACTCGGCGGCGCGATCCTCAACTTCAACCAGTACTACATCTCCGAGCCGAAGAACCTCTGGGCCACGAACCTCGTCGCCGCGCTGCTCGGGATCCTCTTCTTTCTCGCCGTCGTCGTCGCCGAGAAGCTCGTCGTCCGCCGCGCGCCGGAGCACGTCGCATGAGCTCCCCCGAGACCGTCGTCTCGCTGCGTGGCGTCGCCAAGACCTTCGCCAAAGGACAGGTCACCGCCCTTCACGCAATCGACCTCGAGGTTCGCCCGCGCGAGTTCGTCTCGTTGATCGGCCCGTCCGGCTGCGGCAAGTCGACGCTGCTCCGGATCGTCGGCGACCTCATCGAGCCGACGAGCGGCGACGTGGTCGTGAACGGCAAGCCGGCGCACCGGGCGCGGCTCGACCGCGACTACGGGATCGTCTTCCAGGATCCGGTCCTCTACGACTGGCGGACGGTCTCGAAGAACGTCGCGCTGCCGCTCGAGATGCTCGGCTGGAGCCGCAGGCGCCGGAGCGAGCGCGTGCGGGAGATGATGGAGCTCGTCGAGCTGACGGGGTTCGAGAACCACCACCCGTGGCAGCTCTCGGGCGGGATGCAGCAGCGTGTGTCGATCGCACGCGCGCTCTCCTTCTCGCCCGCCCTCCTGCTCATGGACGAGCCGTTCGGGGCGCTCGACGAGATGACCCGCGAGCGCCTGAACATGGAGCTGCTGCGCATCTGGGAGGCGAGCGGCGCCACGGTGATCTTCGTCACGCACTCGATCCCCGAAGCCGTCTTCCTCTCGACGCGAGTCGTCGTCATGTCGGCGCGGCCGGGACGCATCTCCGGCATCGTCGAGGTCGACCTTCCGTACCCCCGCACCGCGCACACACGCGAGGAGCCGCGCTTCTTCGAGCTCGTCACCGAGGTCCGCGAGGGGCTCGCCGCCGGCCGCCTGCCGGTCGACGAGGAGGCCCAGGCCGAGGAGGAGCTCCTGATCGTCGAGGAGGAATCCGGCTGACGACGCTCGCCGAGCCGGTCCCGCGCGGGACGCTCGTCCGCGGCATCGGCCGCCGGACGCGCGACTGGGTTCCGGCGCTCGTCGTCTTCGGCCTCGGCATCGCCGCGTGGCAGTGGCTCCTGCCCGCGCTCGGCGTGCAGAAGTTCCTGCTCCCGAGGTTCTCCGATGTCGCGACGACGTTCTGGGACGACCGGGCCCAGCTCTGGAGCGAGGGCTGGTTCACCTTCAAGGAGGCGCTCGGCGGCTTCGGCATGGGGTGCGGCCTCGCCGTCCTCGTCGCGCTCGTGCTCGCCCGCTGGCGGCCGCTCGGAGCGGCCGTGATGCCGTATGCGGTTGCCGCCAACGCCGTGCCGATCATCGCGTTCGCTCCGATCACGAACAACTGGTTCGGCGCGCTGAACCCACACTCGAAGATGGTGATCGCCGGAATCCTCTGCTTCTTCCCGGTGCTCGTGAACACCCTCCGCGGGCTCACCTCGGTCCATCCGTCGGCGATCGAGCTGATGCACTCGTACGCGGCCGGCCACGTCGAGATCTTCCGGCGCGTGCGCATCCCGAGCTCGCTGCCGTACCTCTTCACAGGCTTGAAGGTGGCGAGCGTCCTTGCCATGATCGGCGCGATCGTTGGGGATTTCTTCGGCGGTTCGGCTGAGACGCTCGGGGTGCAGATCTACAGCTCGACGCAGATCTTCGAGTTCGAGAAGGCTTGGGCGGCGATCATGGTCGCGAGCATCCTCGGCATCGCCTTCTACGGAGCGGTTGCCCTCGCGGAGCGGCTCGCGCTGAGACAGCACCCGTCGACGAGTGCCGGGCGACAGGAATAGGCCGGGCGGAGGGAGGTCGGTAGATGAAGGTACGGAAGCGCTACGTGTTGGCAGGACTGGTGCTTGCAGGCGCCGTCGCCGCGGCGGCGCTCGGCGTGGCCAGCTCGAGCGGAGGCGGCAAGCGCGCCACGAAGGACAAGGTCACGCTCCAGCTCAAGTGGGTGACGCAGGCGCAGTTCGCGGGCTACTACGCGGCGAAGGCGAAGGGCTACTACGCGAAGCAGGGCCTCGACGTCAACCTCAAGGTCGGCGGACCGAACATCACGCCCGAGGTCGTCGTCGCGAGCGGGCAGGCTCAGTTCGGGATCGACTGGCAGGGCAGCCTGCTCTCGACGCGCGACAAGGGCGGCAAGATCATCAACATCGGCCAGGTCTACACCCGGAGCGGCACGACGGAGCTGACCTGGAAGGACACCGGGCTGAACAGCTTCTGCAAGCTGCGACGCAAGAAGGTCGGCGTGTGGATCGGCGGCAACGAGTTCGAGCAGTACGCCGCGCTGCGGAAGTGCGGGATCGACCCGAACAACAAGGGCCAGGTCACGATCTTCGCGCAGCCGTTCGACATGCAGGCCTTCCTCAACCGGCAGATCGACGCCGCCTCGGCGATGACGTACAACGAGCTCGCGCAGGTGCTCGAGACGAAGAACCCGAAGACCGGGAAGCTCTACCGGCTCAAGGAGCTGAACGTCTTCAAGTACGAGAAGCTCGGGACGGGGATGCTGCAAGACGCCGTCTTCGTCCGCGACAGCTGGATCAAGGACAAGAAGAACCAGGACATCGCTCGCCGGTTCCTCCAGGCCTCGTTCCAGGGCTGGATCTACTGCCGTGACCACTACAGGGCGTGCGTGAACATCGTGCTCGCGAACGGCCCGACCCTCGGCCGCGGCCACCAGACCTGGCAGATGAACGAGGTGAACAAGCTCATCTGGCCGGCGAAGCTCGGCATCGGCGTGATCAGCCCCGCCGCCGCGAGGCGGACCGTGGCCGTCGCGCGGCAGGGCAAGCTGATCACGAAGGCGCCCACGACCTGGTACCGCGCCGACCTCGCGAAGAAGGCGGTCGCGAACCTGAAGCGGCAGGGGCTCGACGTGTACGGCAAGCGCTGGAAGCCGGCTGTCGTCCACGTGACGCCCGGGGGGAAGTAGCAAGACCGAGACCGAGAAGGGAGATCCGCCATGTCCGTTCTGATCAAAGGCGGCCGAGTCCTGACCGCCGCCGACGACTACGTCGCCGATGTCTACGTCGAGGGCGAGCGGATCTCCCTGATCGGGGAGTCGCTCGACGTGCACGCCGACCGGGTCGTCGACGCGTCCGGGAAGTACGTGCTGCCGGGCTGCGTCGACCCGCACACCCATCTCGACATGCCCTTCGGAGGCACCGTCACGATCGACGATGTCGAGTCGGGCCAGCGGGCGGCCGCGGCCGGCGGCACGACCTGCCACGTCGACTTCGTCATCCAGCCGAAGGGCGCCACGTTCGCCGACGCGCTCGAGGAGTGGCGCGGGAAGGCGAACGGCAAGCAGGTGATCGACATGGGCTACCACATGGCCGTCACCGACCTGAAGGAGGGCGGCACGCTCGAGGAGCTCGCCGGCCTGCCCGACCAGGGCGTCACCTCGTACAAGCTGTTCATGGCCTACAAGGGCGCGCTCATGGTCGACGACGAGACGCTCTTCCGCACGATGGAGGTCGCGGCCGAGACCGGCGCGCTCGTCATGGTGCACGCGGAGAACGGCGACGCCATCGACGTGCTCGTGAAGCAGGCGCTCGCCGAGGGGAAGACCGACCCGATCTGGCACGCGCGGACACGTCCTCCCGAGACGGAGGGCGAGGCGACGAACCGCGCGATTCAGCTCGCCCGCGTCGCCGGCTGCGCGCTCTACGTCGTCCACGTCTCGTGCCAGGAGGCGGTCGAGCCGATCCAGCTCGCCCGCGAGAAGGGCTGGAACGTGCACGGCGAGACGTGCACGCAGTACTTCTTCGTCGACGAGACGTTCCTCGAGCGGCCGAGCTTCGAGGGCGCGAAGTACGTCTACACGCCGCCGCCGCGGGCAAAGGCGAACCAGGACGTGCTCTGGAACGCCGTGCGCACCGACACGCTGAGTGTCATCTCGACCGACCACTGCGCCTTCCTCTGGGACGGCCAGAAGACGCTCGGCCGCGACGACTTCTCGAAGATCCCGAACGGCGGGCCGGGCCTCGAGAACCGGCTGCACATGATCCACGAGTTCGGCGTCCGCGCCGGCCGGATCTCGCTCAACCGCATGGTCGAGCTCCTCTGCACGAACCCGGCGAAGCTCTTCGGGCTCTACCCGCGCAAGGGCACGATCGCGGTCGGCTCCGACGCCGACGTCGTCGTCTTCGACCCCGAAAAGCGGCACACGATCACGGCCGCGAGCCAGTACTCGAAGACGGACTACAACCTCTACGAGGGAACGGAGGTGACGGGCGCGCCGGAACTCGTGCTGTTGCGCGGCAACGTCCTCTTCGAGGGCGACGAGGTCGTCGCGCAGCCGGGGATCGGGCAGTTCGTCGAGCGGGCGCGCTTCGGCGAGGAGCTGCGGCCCGCACGGCCGGCGATGACGGCCTGACGCCGCTCCGGATCGGGCTCGTCGGTTGCGGGCGCATCGCCGAGCGCGGTTGGATTCCCGCGCTCGAACGAAGCGTGGCCGCGCGGCTCGCGGCGGTGGCCGATGTCGACCCGGCGCGCTGCGCGGCGGTCGCACCGGACGTCCCGGCGTACGAGGACGCTGACGCGCTCGTCGCGGCCGGCGGCGTCGACGCGGTCGTCGTCGCGACACCGGTCGACGCGCATCTCGCCGATGCGCGGGCGGCGGCCGCCGCGGGGCTGCCGACCCTCGTCGAGAAGCCGCCGGCGCGGGACGCCGCCGAGGCGCGAGCCCTCGCCGACCTCGACCCGCCGCCCTGGATCGGCTTCAACCGGCGCTTCGACCCAGCGCTCCGCCGTCCCCACGCCGAGGGGCGCCTGGACCTGCGGCTCGCCCTGCATTACCGGCGCGCCTCGTGGCGGCCCCTCCAGGTCTTCGATGAGGCGCTGCTCGACCTCGGCCCGCACACCGTCGATCTCGCGCGGTGGTTCGCTCGCTCGCCGGTCCGGCGGGTTCGGACAGACGTCCTTACCCCCGCTCGGTGCGAGCTCGAGCTCGAGCTCGAGACCGGCCGCGCCGTACTCTCGTGCGCAAGCGACCGCGTGTTCCGCGAGGTCGTCGACGTCCGCGCGGCCGGGTCCTCGGTCGTGCGTGTCACCCGCGGCGGCCTGCGAGCGGCGGTGCTCGCGCGACTTCGGCTCGCCGACGAGCACGTCCTCGTCGACTCGCTCGCTGCGGAGCTCGAGGCCTTCCGCGGCGCCGTCCGCGGGAACGGCGACGGGGCGCTCGCGACGGCCGCGGACGGCGTCGCAGCGATGGAGGCGATTGACGCGGCTCGGCGCTCCGCCGGCGCGTGGGTCGACGTCTGACCCGTGCTCGTCCTGCTCAACTTCGACTCCGCGAGCGTCCCGCTGCTGGAGCGGCTCGTAGCCGAAGGCCGCCTGCCTGCCGTCGCCGACCTCCTCGGCCGCGGCCGCCGGTACCCGTTGCGCTCGCCTGCGACCTACTTCCCGGCCGGCGCCTACCCGACCCTGTACACGGGCCTCGAGCTCGCCGACCACGGCCTCTACTACCCGTTCCAGTGGGACGCGGCGGCGCAGCGCAGCCGCTACGTCGAGACGTTCCCGTCGCCGGCCACGGTCTGGGAGCGCGTGTCTGAAGCGGGCGCGCGCTCACTCGTCGTCGACCCGTACGAGAGCCGCCCGCCGCGAGGGCTGCGCGGCCTCTGGCTGTGCGGCTGGCAGTTTCGGAACCGCGTCGTCCTGCCGCCGCGCTCGCGACCGGAGGACGCCAATCGCCGCCTGCAGCGACGGCTCGGGCGCTCGCCGTCGGTCGAGGAGGTCTTCGGGACCCAGTCGCGCGCGAGGCTCGAGGCGATGCGCCGCGCGCTCCTCGCCGCGCCCGGCCGGGTGGCTCGGCTGGCCAGGCACCTGCTGCGCCAGCAACGCTTCGACCTCCTCTGGCTCACGTTCAGCGCCGCCCACCTGGCCGGCCACCAGTTCTGGGACCTGTCGCAGTTTCCCGACACGCAAGGACTCGAGCGGACGCTTCCCGAGGTGTACGAGCGCGTCGACGAGGCGATCGGCGAGATCCTCGGCGCGGTCGGCGACGACGCCGACGTTGTCCTCTTCGCCGTGCTCGGGATGGGGCCCGACACGAGCCGCGTCGACCTCCTGCCGGGGATGCTCGGGGCGGTGCTCGGCGGCCGCCCCGCCGAAGCCGGCCCCGGGACCGTCCTCTGGCGCCTGCGCGACGCCATCCCGACGGGCGTGCGGGCGTCGGTCGCCGACCGGCTGCCCCGCCGGGCCGTGCTCGACCTCACCGCCCGGCTCGAGACCCGCGCGCCGGACTGGTCGGGCGTCCGCGCGTTCGTGCTCGCGAGCGACGTCGTGGGCTACATCCGCTTCAACCTCCGCGGGCGGGAACGCGAGGGCGTCGTCGAGCCGGACGAGACGGATGCGCTCTCGGAGCGGATCGCGACGGGGCTCGCGACCTTCGCCGACCCGGACGGCACGCCCTCGATCACGCGGGTCGAGCGGCGCGCGGACGTCGTGGCCGACGGCCCCTGCTCCCAGATGCTCCCCGACCTCGTCGTCCGCTGGAGCGACCGACCGTCGATCGGACTCGACCGCGTGGTGTCACCGCAGTACGGCGAGGTGCGCCGCGCCGGCCGCGGGAGCGGGCGCTCCGGCAACCACGTCGACGACGCCTGGACCGTGGTCGTTCCCGGTCGCGCGCGCGAGCCGGAGGACAGGCCGGCCGGCAACGTCGTCGACCTGGCCGCCACGGTGTGCGCGGCACTCGGGGCGGAGACGACGGGGCTCCCCGGCCGGTCGCTGCTCCTACCGTGAGGCCCGCCGCGCCGCGAGCCAGCCGCCGAGGTAGCCGGCGACGGTGGCGACCTGGGCGAGCGCGACGAGCAGGCCCACGACTGCACCCTCCCGGAAGCCGCGCCCGAGCAGGTCCGCGTAGAAGCGCGGCCGCTCGAGCGGGCGCCGCGGCCCGCCCCGGTGGTACCGGTAGGCGCCGCGCCCGTACCGGGCCTGCTGCCGCAGGAACGCCGTCGCCGTCAGCTCCTGGTGGTGGACGACCGCCGCGTCGGGCCGACGCTCGATCCGCTGGCCCGCCGACGCGAGCCGCCGGCACCAGTCGCGGTCCTCGCCGGCCGCGTCCGGATACGCGTCGTCGAACGGGAGCTCCAGGAGCAGCCGCGCGGTCGAGCCGACGTTGTTCGTGGCCGCGAAGGGCACGGACGCACGCCGGGCGACGTAGTTCGTGATCAGCTGCGACGCGACGTCGTACCGATTCGCGGAGTCGGCGGGCTCGGTCCGGCCCGCGACGACCTCGGCGCCTGCCCGCAGCGCCTCGGCGAGCGCCTCCGCCCATCCCGAGGCGGGCTCGCAGTCGTCGTCGGTGAAGCAGACGATCGGAGCGCGGGCGGCCCGGACGCCTGCGTTCCGGGCGGCGGCCGGACCGCGGCGCGGCTGCCGCACCAGACGCGTGCGGGGTGTCGCCGTCACCGCAGCCGCGACGGACTCGGCATCGTCCGAACCGTCGTCCACGACCACGATCTCGATCCGCTCGGAGACAGTCTGCGCCGACAGCCGCGCAAGACAGCGCCGAAGCCCGCCCGGCCGGTCGCGAGTCGGCACGACGACGGTGATCTCGGGCATGCCGGTCTTCGTCAGTTTCAGTTAGCGGGATGGGGAGCCCGAAATGGGCTCCCCATCGCGCCTAGATCTTCCCCAGCTTGCGCCACTTGCGGAAGATCGCGTTGATGCGGCGCTGGTAGTCGCGCGCCGCGTCGTCGGGGCTCCGCTTGCCCTGCGCCACCTCCGCGAACATCTGCGGGATCAGGAACTTGTCGAAGAGCTCGCCGACCGCCGCGTTCGTGAAGCCGGGGTAGCCGACGTTCTTCGTGTACTTGTCGCTGATCGTGTTGAGGATCTTGTACTTCCCCTTCGGCGTGTGCGGGTCGCGGGCGAGCCGTACGGGGACGTTCTGCACCGACCTCGGGAACGACGCGAAGTTGTAGAACTTGCTCGCCTCGAAGGCTCCCCGGTACTTGAGCTCGAGCTCGGCGAGGAACTTCACCGCCGTCTTCTTGTTGGAGGCGAACTTCCAGATCATGTAGGTGTGCATCACGTGCTCGAGCCCGAGGCGGCCGTGCGGGCCCTTCGGGATCGGAAGCAGTCCGATCGTCTTCGCGAGGTCCGGGTTCGACAACTCCGCCGAACGCGGGATCGAGATCGCGTTCAAGGCAAGCGAGAGCCGTCCGGCCAGGAATGCCTGGTTGTTCGACGCCGCCGTCCACGCGAAGATCTCGTTGCTCATCCCCTTGCGGAAGAGCTCGCGCCCGAACTTCAGCGCCTCGCGCGTCGCCTTCGTGTTCAACGTCACCCGCGCACTCCGGTTCTGGATGAACGAGCCGAAGCACATCATCAGCGCCATCAGCGCCATGTTCGAGTCGATCTCGTTCGACATCCCGATCCCGATCGGGTGTCCCATCGCCCTGAGCTTCGGCGCCGCCTTGAGTACGCGGTCCCAGCTCGTCGGCTTCGAGTGGATCTGGGCCCAGAGGTCGGTCCGGTAGTTGATCGGATCCGGCGCGTAGGAGTCCGGGAAGCCGTGGTACTTCTTCGTCTTCGGGTTGTAGGAGGAGCGGTAGCAGACGTCGATCATCTTCCCGCGCTTGCGCCGAACCTCCTGGACGATCTCCTTGTGGTCGATGACCCGGTCCTCGTACTGCGGCGCCGGCGCGAGCAGCGCCACGATGTCGTGGCCCTTGCCGGCGGCCGCCTCGGCGGCGACGCGGCCCGGCAGGTCGGCCTGGTTGACGTGGTCGACGATGACGTCGGTGTCGTTCGCCTGGCCCCACCGCTTGGTGTAGACGTTGTCGAACCACCCGTCGTATGCGGGGACGAAGTGGCTCCACTGGAGGATCCGCAGCGTCCCCTTCAACTCCTTGCCCCGGAACTTCGGCGCGCCGGCCACGGCGCTCTTCGCGCCGAAGCCGCCGTAGACGAGGACGACTGCGCCGGCGGCTGCGCGGCGGAGGAGCTCCCGCCTCGTCACCTCGTCGTGCACAGCCGTGATGTCGACCCTGGGTCGGTCGTCACTCACGTGCCCACCTCCTCAATCGTTGCAGCAGATGCAAAGGTTCCCGATCTACCCCCTCACCGAAACGCCCCGCCCGTGAACCCGGCGATGAACCGGTTGAGGAAGACGTTGTAGAGCAGCGCAAGCGGGATCGTCGGAATGAGCGTCGCCGCCATCAGCCCCTGCCAGAAGAAGACGTCGCCGCGTATCAGCTCGGTGAAGACGCCGGTCGAGATCGTCTTCGAGTGCGAGGTCGTGATGAACGCGAGCGCGTAGACGAAGTCGTTCAGGACGAGCGAGAAGGAGAAGATGACCGCGGTGAGGATCCCGGGCACCGAGATCGGGAAGACGACCCGCAGCAGCGTCTGGAGCCGCGACGCGCCGTCCACGAGCGCCGCGTCCTCGAGCTCGGCCGGGATCGTCTTGAAGAAGCCCATCAGGAGCCACGTCGCGAACGGCACCGTGAACGACGGGAAGACGAGGATCAGCGACAGCAGCCGGTCCTGGAGACCGATGTGGGCGATCACCCACGACATGGGCAGGAAGAGGAGCGTCGGCGGGACGAGGTAGGTCAGGAAGATCCCGACGCCGAGGCTCTGCCCCCACCGGCCCGCGAGCCGGGCGAGCGCGTAGCCCGCCGGCAGGGCCAGCGCGAGCGTGATGACGACGACCACGACCCCGACGAGGACGGTGTTCCTCACCCACGTGAGGTACTCGGTGTGGTGGAAGAGGAAGCCGTAGTTCCTCGTCGTCGGCGATCCCTTGCCGAACCCGAACGGCACGTCGTTCACGTTGTAGAGGTCGATGTCGCTCTTGAAGCTCGTCCAGAGCATCCAGTAGAAGGGGAACGCGAGCACGATCGCGAAGGGGCCGAGGACGGCGTACGAGGTCAGCTTCTCGCGGAGCGTGATCACGAGACCTCGACCCTCCTCGCGAAGCGGAGCATCAGCACCGCGACGACGACGAGCAGCGGCAGCAGGTAGAGCGAGATCGCGGCTCCCTCGCCGAGCGAGCCGGAGCGAATGCCGGTCGTGTACGCCCAGGTGGTGAGCATCTGGGTCGAGTTGAAGGGCCCGCCGCCGGTGAGGATGTAGACGACGGTCAGGTCGGTGGCCGTGAAGACGATCCCGAAGAGCAGCGCCACGGTCGCGATCGGGAGCTGCAGCGGGAGCGTGACGTGCAGGAACTTCCTGAAGCCGCGCGCGCCGTCGATCTTCGCCGCGTCCTCGACCTCGGCCGGGATCGAGGCCAGCCCGGCGAGGAAGATCACGACCGCGAACGGGATGAGCCGCCAGGCGTGGACGCTGATCACCGCCGCGAGCGCGAGCGTCGAGTTGCCGAGCCACTGCGGCGGGTTGAACGGCTGGATGTCCCCGAACGGCAGCGGGAGCCAGTTGACGACCTTGTAGAGGTAGAAGGCGTGGTGGCCGGGGAAGAGGTCGTGGACGAGCGTCCAGTTGACGACGCTGAAGAGCGAGTCGTAGATCCAGAGCCACCCGATCGTGGACAGCGGCACGGGCGCCGCCCACGGCAGCAGGATGAGCAAGCGGAGGATCCAGCGGCCGCGGACGGGCCGGGTCAGCGCGTGCGCGATCAGGCCTGCGCAGACGAGCACGATCGCCTGCGAGACGATCGTGAAGAGCAGCGTGTTCCGCAGGGAGCGGCGGAAGTTCGGATCCGACCACGCGTCGGTGAAGTTGTGCAGGCCGACCCAATGGCCACCGAGCGCGCCGCCGGTCGCGTTCGTGAGGCTGAGGTAGATGCTGAGGACGAGCGGCCCGCCGACGAGCGCGAGGATGAAGACGACCGCGGGCCCGATCAGGACGGAGGCGAGGAACGCTCGCCCCTCGATCAATTCGCGGCCGCGGCCCCGCGGTCTGGCCTCCGCGACGGCAACCACAGCGGCGGGATCCTAAGGCATGTGGAAAGATCCGGCCCGCACCGAACCAAAGGAATGCGTGAAACGCAGGCGGGTCGACCGGTCGTTTCAGACGGACGCGCGGGCGAAGCCCGCACGTCCTGATGCCGGCACCGCAAGCGGTGCCTAGGGAGGCTGATTTGGCCGAGATCCAGCTCGAGCGGCTGACGAAGGTCTACCCGGACGGGACGCTGGCGGTCTCCGAGCTCGACCTCGAGATCGGCGACAGCGAGTTCGTCGTCCTCGTCGGCCCCTCGGGGTGCGGGAAGACGACCGCGCTCCGCATGGTCGCGGGCCTCGAGCCGATCACGGATGGCCTCGTCAAGATCGGCGGCCGGGTCGTGAACAAGCTCCAGCCGAAGGACCGCGACATCGCGATGGTGTTCCAGAACTACGCGCTCTACCCGCACATGTCGGCCTTCAAGAACATGGCCTTCGGCCTCCGGATGCGGAAGGTCCCCCGGCCGCAGATCGACACCCGGGTGCGAGACGCCGCCCAGATGCTCGGCCTCGACCAGGTGCTCCCGAAGAAGCCACGGACACTGTCGGGCGGGCAGCGCCAGCGGGTCGCGATGGGCCGCGCGCTCGTGCGGGAGCCGCAGGCGTTCCTGATGGACGAGCCGCTCTCGAACCTCGACGCCAAGCTGCGTGTCGAGATGCGCGCGGAGATCGCCCGGCTCCAGCGCGACCTCCAGGTGACGACCATCTACGTCACGCACGACCAGACGGAGGCGATGACCCTCGGCGATCGCGTCGCGGTGATGCGGGACGGTCTCCTGCAGCAGGTCGACGTGCCGCAGACGCTCTACGACAAGCCGGCCAATCTCTTCGTGGCGGAGTTCATCGGCTCGCCGGCGATGAACCTCGTCGACGCCGAGGTCGTCCGCGCGAACGGGCGCTTCGAGGCGCGGTTCGGCGACCATCGGCTGGCAATCGACGACGAAGTCCTCGCCCGGAGGCCCGCGCTGACGACGTACGAGAACCGGCACGTCGCACTCGGAATTCGGCCCGAGGATCTCAAGGATGCAGCCGCCGGCGAGGACCTCGAGGGGCGGCGGATCCGTGCCGTCGTCGACGTCCGCGAAGACATGGGCTCCGAGGTATTCGTCCACTTCGGCGTGGGCGCACCTCCGATTCGCACGAAGGAGGTGGCCGGGGCGGTCGGCGAGGAGGCCCTCGAGGCCATGCACGCGCGCTCACGCCGCGAGGGCAGCCTCTTCGTCGCCCGTCTCGACCAGGGAACGGCGGCGCGCGAAGGCGAGCCGCTGGATCTCGCCGTCAAGACGAAGCGACTGCACTTCTTCGATCCCGTCACCGGCGACGGGATCTACCGCGAGGCCTCTAGCGCCCAAGCAGAGGCCGACCGTTGAACGCCCGGCTAGAACCCTCGTAGACTCGCGCGACCGGTCAGCACGAAGGCAGGAGGCGGCATGGATCCAAGAGCCGACGCCCGGACCACCCACCACCCCGACACCGCGCCCGCCGAGGACCTCGCGTACGAGCGCGAGGTGCTCGACGAGTCGATCCGGCACGACTACTCGACATCGGACGTCGGCATCGTCCCGCTCACGAGGCGCCGGCCGATGTGGCACTTCATGGGTCTCTGGACGACCTTCGTCGCCGGGTTCTCGTACATGTTCCTCGGCTTCGAGCTGCACGACGGCGGCCACGGCCTCGCGAGCACCGTCGGGATAACGGCGTTCGGCTACGGGCTCTACATCGCCTACGCCCTCGTCGGGTCGTACCTCGGCGCGCGGACCGGCCAGACGCACGCGCTCCTGACGCGGTCGATCTTCGGTCTCGTCGGCTCCTGGATCGTCTCCGCCTTCATCCTCGTCGCGCCGCTAGGCTGGGTGGCGTTCCAGGCGAACCTGCTGGTCACGCTCTGGGACGGCTTCTACGGCTGGGGTCACGTCTTCACGCTGACGCTCCTCTTCGCCGGGGTGATGATCTTCAACAACCTCTTCGGGTTCACGGGGATCAGCGTCTTCGCGCGTTACCTCGTCACACCGATCCTGATCCTCTGGTGCATCTACATGGTCGTGAAGGCGGCCGTCCACTCGCACGGCCAGCTCGGCGGGACGCCGCACGGGAGCGGGCTGCCGTTCTGGGTCGCGGTCACGGCGGTGATCGGCTTCTCGATGTGGGGGAACGAGCCCGACTTCTGGCGTTTCGGCAAGCCCAAGCTTCACCTGGCCCGTGCCGACGTACCTCTTCGCCGGCGCCTGGTTCGTCCTCTTCACGATGGCCGGCTGGATGATGGAGCAGCTCGCGGGGACGACCGACACCGCGGCCGCCTTCCGCTTCACCGTCCACTACTCGCTCTTCGGCGCGTTCTGGCTCGCCTGGATCATCGCCACCGTCAGCCAGTTCGCGATCAACGACGGCAACTACTACGAGTCGGTCAACGCCGGCCAGAACCTGATCGGCGGCTGGCGGCTGTGGCGGCGGCCGCTCACGTGCCTGATCGTCGCCGGCGGCGGCGTGATCGCGGCCGACCTCGTCAACTTCCATTTCCTGAACGGCTGGTTCAAGGTGGCGACCTTCCTCGCGATCACCGTGCCCTGCGCGACGGTGATCATGGCCCTCGACCACTTCCTGCTGCCGCGGCTCTTCCGGATCTCGCGCCCGCTCACCCGCGTGCCGGCGTGGGAGGAGACGGGCCTGATCAACCTGCCCGCCGTCGTCGCGCTCCTCGCGGCCGTGTTCTTCGGCGTCACCGGCACCGCGAACTGGCCGCACGGCTGGATCTACTCGACGCCGCAGAACGGCTGGGGGCCGGTGCCGCTCGAGTCGTGGCTGATCGCCGGTGCGCTCTACGTGGCGCTCGTCGCGGTCGTGCGCGCGGCCGGCCCGGTGCGCGACGCGCTCGGGTTCCCGCGCCACGTGCGCGACGAGGAGATCGGCACCGGCGCGATCGCGGACGTGGCGACACTGGCGGGCGCATAGCCGACCTCCTTCTCAGGAACGGGCTCGTCGACGTCGGCTGGGGCGAGTTCCGCCGGGGCGACGTCGCCGTCTCGGGCGGGCGGATCGTCGAGCGCGCAGCCGACGACGCGGAGGTCGTCGACTGTTCCCGCTTCCTCGTGGTGCCGGGGATGGTGAACGCGCACAACCACTCGAACGAGAACTGGTTCCGCGGGATGTGGGACAACCTCCCGCTCGAGCCGTGGATGCTCTTCTCGTACCCGGTGCTGGCCGCGCCGGCGCAGTCGGCCGACGAGATCTACCTCCGCACGATGCTCGGCGCGATCGAGCAGCTCCGCTCCGGCGCCACCTGCGTCGTCGACTTCCTCTACGAGCTCGACGGCTTCACCGACGAGTCGCTCGAGGCCGTCGTCCGCGCCTACCGCGACGTCGGTCTGCGCGCGCTGATCGCGCTCGGGATCGGCGATCGCGCCTACCACGAGACGGTCGTGCTCGACGAGGGGCTCGTCTCGCGCGACCTCCTCGCGCGGCTCGAGCGCGACGCCCCGCCGAGCTGGCCCGAGTGGGAGCGCTTCGTCCGCGCGGCAATCGAGCGGTTCCACCGCCCCGACGAGCGCATCTCGATCTGCCCGGCGCCGAGCGGCCCGCAGCGCTGCACGGACGAGATGCTGGTCGGCTGCGCGGATCTCGCCGAGGAGCTCGACCTCGTCCTGCACATCCACGTGCTCGAGACCCGGATGCAGGCGGTCTCGGGCCAGCGCATGTACGGCCGGACGCTCGTCGAGCACATGGACGCGATCGGCTTCCTCTCGCCGCGCGTCTGCTTCGCGCACGGGATCTGGCTCACGCCGTACGACATGGAGCTCGTCCGCGACCGCGACGTCACGATCGCCCACAACCCCGTCTCGAACCTCAAGCTCGGGAGCGGGATCGCGCCCGTGCCAAGGCTGCTCGCCCACGGGGTGAACGTCGCCCTCGGGACCGACGGTATGTCCTCGAACGAGGGGCTCGACATGTTCGCGTCGCTCAAGCTCTGTGCACTCGTGCACAAGCTCTGGGGCATCGACTACGAGCAGTGGCTCGGGGCTCGCGAGGCCTGGCAACTCGCGACGATCGGCGGCGCTCGCGCGGCGGGCGACCCGGGCGGGCTGGGCCGGATCGAGCCGGGCCGCCGCGCCGACCTCGTGCTCCTCGACCTGGAGAGCTCCGTCTTCACCCCGCTGAACGACCCGCTCCGCCAGCTCGCGTTCGGCTCGACCACGAGCGCCGTCGACTCCGTCCTCGTCGGCGGGCGCTGGGTGGTGCGCAGCGGGCGGCTGACGACCGTCGACGAGGCGGACGTCCTCGCCCGCGCCCGCGAGGTCGGGAAGGAGATCGTCGGCCGCTTCGACGAGGCGTTCGAGGTCGGCCGGCAGCTCCTGGCGCCGCTTCGCGGCGGCTGGCTGGAGGCCCTGCGCACCGGCGTGGGCGTCGAGCGAAAGCTGGCGCTCTAGCTCGTCGTCAGCTCCTGTCCCATTGCCTCCTCGTTCGGGACGCCGAACGAGGCGTGGCCCTGCACGAGCTTCCAGCCGCCGTTCTCGCGCCGCACCACGCCCGTGATGCCGAACGGCGCCTCGCTGCCGTCCGGGAGGACGAACTTCGGCGTGTCCGCAAACCAGCCGACGTCGCCCTCGGCCCGCGCGACGAGGTTGCCCGGGACGATCCGGAAGCCTTGCATCTCCGCGATCTGGGCGCCCCAAACACGCCGGATCGTCTCGAAGCCCGTCCAGCACTCGTTCGGGTCGGTGCCGATCACGACGCTCTCCTCGTCGCGCGAGAGATACGTGTCGAGCACCTCCTCGTCGCCGTCGCCGAGCCGTCGGTAGAAGTCCTCGACGAATGCCTTCACGGCCGCAGAATCGCTCATCTCGCCTCCTCCGGTGGGGACGCGCAGACGCTATGACGGCCGGCCGGAGAGGTCAACGGAGCGTCGAGCTAAGGCTCCGCCATGCCCTCGCTTCCGCTCGCCGGGACCCCTCCCACAGGCTGGGGCATCGGCGGCCCGGAGCGTCACATGCGGCTCGGGCGCTGGGGGCACGCCCGAGGACGCGGCCCGGCTCGTCGGCTGCGCTCTGCACCGACGACGCCGCCTGGATCACCGACCAGATGATCGACTCCGAAGGCGGCTTCGTCCGCTAATCGGGATAGAGGCCGGAGTCAACCTCCACCCGCCGGAGCCGACGACGCGGAAGGGCTTCGTCGGCGACGGCCCGCCGCGCGACCTCCTCGCACGAGACGAACTCGACGTCGCCGGCGGCCAGCGCGTGCTCGATTAAGCCGCGGAGCGCCTCCAAGCGGCCCGGCCGGCCGGAGAGGAACGGGTGCATCGTCAGCACGAACAAGCAGCCGTGCCGGCGCATGCCGTCGAGCTCGTCGCGCCAGAGCTCGACGGCGCGCGAGGGCGCCTGGATCGTCCCGCTCCCGCTGCGCGGGTCGGGGAGGTACATGTACTGGTTCCAGTCGTCGAGCCCCCAGTGCGGCGGCAGCTCGGCGAGCGGCCCGTGCTCCGTCTCGAGCACGTACGGCCGGTCGTCGTCCATGAGCGTCGAGTCGTAGCGAAGGCCGTGCTCGGCGAGGAGGTCGAAGGTCCGCTCGCTCGGCTCCCAACTCGGCGTGCGGTAGCCCTCGGGACGGACGCCGAGCCGCTCGAGCGCCGCCAGGCCACGCTCGAGGTCGGCGCGCTCCGCGTCCTCGTCGAGCCGGAGCGGCGAATGGTGGCTGTAGCCGTGGTGCCCGACCTCGTGCCCGGCGGCGGCGATCCGCTCCACCGTCTCCGGGTAGCGATCGGCGGTCCGGCCCGGCACGAAGAAGGTCGCCGGCAGGTCGTACTCGGCGAGCAGGTCGAGGATCCGCGGCACGGCGACGAGCGGCCCATACGCTTGGTGGCTCATCGCCATCGGGCTGCGCGCGTGCCGGCCGCCCTCGACCAGGATCGGCGACTCGGCGTCGACGTCGAAGGAGAGCGCCGCGAGCGCAGCGCTCTCCCCGAGCCAGCTCACGTGTCGACGACCGTGCTCTGCCCGAGTCGGCTCACGGATTGACGACGACGCCCGGGCTGACCGGCTCCTGGATCTGGCAGCTCGTCGCGATCAGCGTCGACTGACCGTCCGGGAGGTAGAGCGCATAGTTCGCACCCTGTGCGTAGCAGTCGCGGAGATTGACGACCGCGGCGTTGATCGACGTCGCGCCGAACGACTGGCTCCCGCCCTGCGCCACGACCTTCGTCTCGATCAACTCCACGTTCGCGGGACCGCCGAAGATCGTCGCGACGGCGACGGATTGCCCGTTCTCCATCTGGCAGGTGATGGTGGAGTAGGAGATGTAGACCTGCGACGGATCGCTCGTGCCGGAGTTCCAGTTCACGGCGACGGTCTCGCCGTTGATGCCGGCATTGCCCTGGTCGTCGGCGATCAGCGCACAGTCGTCGACGTAGAACGGCGTGCACCCGCCGACGAGGAGCGCCGTATTCCAGGTGCCCCAGCTCCCGCCGAGCGACGCCACGGTCATGCCGCCGATGTTCGAGTTGCTCGCGCCGACGATTGTGCCACGCTGCCAGAAGTTGGACGTCGGCGGAGCGGAGACGGTGGTCTGGTCGCGGCCGGCGCCCTGGATGGAGCACCACGGCTTCAGGACCACCTGCTCCTCGTAGGTGCCCGGGCCGACCGAGAGCAGGTACTGCTTCTTCTGGATCGCGTGGTGATGCTCGCGAGCGCCGCGCCGATCGTCGGGAAGGTAGCTCCGCCCGGATCGACGGAGACGGTGTTGCCGCCGACGTCCGCGGCGGCTGCCTTCAGCTCGTGCGCGGCGCCGAACTGCGCGATCGCTTCGGCGCGCGGCGACTCCTGTGTCTTCTCGGCCATCTCTCACCCTTTCACTCGGCTTGAGCCATGATCCTTCCACATCCGGTCGCGTCTCGAAACGACACGCGAGCCGCCGCAGGTTGTCTCTAGAAAAGACGAGCCGGAAGCGTTACTTTGCGGCAATGCACAAGATGCCGGCGCTCCTCGCCGTCGCCGCGGTTCTCGCCGTCGCAGCGCCGGCTCCCGCGAGCGTACGGTTGGTCGGCATCGACCCGCAGCCCGCCCATCGCGGCAACCCGGTAACGCTGACCGCGCGCGTCTCGCCCAGGAACGTGATCTGCTCGATCACCGTCTACTACAAGAGTGGGCCTTCGCACGCGAGAGGGGTCGAGCCGAGGAAGCGCGCCGTCGGGGGACGAGTCAGCTGGACATGGCTCGTCGGGACGCGGACGACGCCCGGCCGCTGGCCGATCGTCGTCGCTTGCGGCCACGCGGGAACGCTCAGAACCTCCTTCAGGGTGGTCTGAGCGGGCCGAGGCCGGGCGGCCCCCGCGGCGCCCGGCCTCGCCCCTTCCCGGCGGATTAGAGACGTCGCTCGATCGAGCGCAGGAGGTCGACGCCGCGGTCCCAGCGGGCACGATCCGTGCCCGGGCCGCCGTCGACCTCGTCCCGCCGACGGTCACGTGCGAGCAGCCGGTCGCCCCCGGCCTGCCCGTGGAGCACGTCCCGCCCGGAGCCGCCGTTCAAGACGTCGGCGCCGGCGCCGCCGTAGATGGTGTCCGCGCCGTGGCCGCCCATGAGGGCGTCGTCCCCGCGCCGCCGTAGACGACGTCGTTGCCGCCGCCGCCGCTGACGATGTCGTCGCCGCCGAGCGCGCAGACGACGTCGTTTCCGCGCGTCCCGACGATCGTGTCGTCACCGGCGGTACCGGTGATGGTGCAGCCCTTCATCGGCGGGAGCGCCTGCCAGTCGGGCGCCTCCTCGGCCGTCGGCTCGTTCGTCAGCCGGTCGACGATCATGCCGTCCGCGGCGCTCATGACGAAGATGTCGCGGTTTCCCTTCTCGCCGCGCTCGGTCTCGAAGACGATCTCCTTGCCATCCGGCGACCAGGTCGGCAGCGCGTCGAGCGCCGCGTTCTCCGACAGGTTCGTCTGGTCGGAGCCGTTCGCGTTCATCGTGTAGATCTCGTAGTCGCCGTCGCGGGTCGACGCGAAGGCGATCTTCTTCGAGTCGGGCGACCACGCCGGGTCGGCGTGGACGAAGTCGAGCGAGATGTCCGCCACCTTGCCCGCGTCGTTCGTGAGCCGCGTCTGCCCCGAGCCGGCGGCGTTCATCGAATAGATCTCGCGGTTCCCGTCCCGGTCGGAGGAGAAGGCGATCTTCTTGCCGTCCCGCGACCAGCCGGGATCGCCGTCGAAGACGTCGTTGAAGGTGAGCCGCTTCGTCCCCGAGCCGTTCGCGTTCATCGTGTAGATCTCGCTGTTCCCGTCGCGCTGGCTCTCGAAGGCGATCTTCTTCCCGTCGGGCGACCACGTCGGATCGCCGTCGAAGGCGTTCGAGAACGTCAGCTCACGCACCTGCGAGCCGTCGGCGTTCATCACGTAGACGTCGGCGTCGTTCGGGAACTGGCGGTCGTTCGGGAGCGCCTGGAAGAGGATCCGCTTCCCGTCCGGCGACCACTGCGGCGACATCTCGTCGAACGAGGTCGTGGTCAGCTGCAGCCGGTGCGAGCCGTTCGGGCTCATCACCCAGATGTCGTGCGGCGCGAAGACGGTCGACGCGGCGGCGTAGACGTCTTCCCGTCGAGGCCCGGCCAGGCCGGGCTGGCGCCCGGGGCGAGCGCCGCCGCAACTCCGACCGCGGCCGACGCGACGAGCGTGAGGCGTCGAATCTTCATGTCCGGACCCCCTGGTCGCTCTGTGCGCGCTGACGCTACGCCCTGCCTGTACGGGCACCGTGTGGCCCGGGTTAAGGCTTTCGCCCGGGCCGCAAGGGTTGTGTTAACGCGTCAGCGCGTCTGGGGGAAGCCGAGATCCACTTTGCTCGTCGCGGGGTCGGGCCAGCGCGAGGTCACGACCTTCCCGCGCGTGTAGAAGTTGATCCCCTCCGGCCCGTAGACGTGCGAGTCGCCGAAGAGCGACGCCTTCCAGCCGCCGAACGAGTAGTACGCCACCGGCACCGGGATCGGCACGTTGATCCCGACCATCCCGGCCTGCACCTCGAACTGGAACTGCCGGGCCACACCACCGTCGCGCGTGAAGATCGCCGTGCCGTTGCCGTACGGGTTCTCGTTCACGAGCCGCACCGCCTCGTCGTACGTGTCCACCCGGGTCACGCCGAGGACCGGCCCGAAGATCTCGTCCTTGTAGGCGTCGTTCTCGGGCGACACGTTGTCGAGGAGCGACACGCCGAGGAAGAACCCGTCGCCGTCCGGGGTCGTCTCGCGCCCGTCGGCGACGACCGTCGCGCCCTGCTCTCGTCCCTTGTCGATGTAGGACGCGACCCGGTCGCGGTGCTCGCGCGTTACGAGCGGCCCCATCTCCGACTCGGGATCCATGCCGTCGCCGACCTTGACCTTCGGGAGCCGCTCGCGAATCGCGTCCACGAGCCGATCGGCCACGTCCCCGACGGCCACGATCTGCGAGACGGCCATGCAGCGCTCGCCGGCCGAGCCGTAGCCGGCGCTCACCGCGGCGTCCGCAGCCATCTCGACGTCGGCGTCCGGCAAGACGATCATGTGATTCTTCGCGCCGCCGAGGGCCTGCACGCGCTTGTGGTGCTTCGTGCCGTTCTCGTAGACGTAGCGGGCGATCGGCGTCGAGCCGACGAAGCTCACCGCGGCGATGTCCGGATGCTCGAGGACGGCGTCGACCGCGACCTTGTCGCCGTGCACGACGTTGAAGACACCGTCCGGAACACCCGCTTCCTGCAGAAGCTCGGCCACGTAGATCGCCGCCGACGGGTCCTTCTCGGACGGCTTGAGGACGAACGTGTTCCCGCAGGCGAGGGCCGGCGCCCACATCCACATGGGCACCATCGCCGGGAAGTTGAACGGCGTGATGCCGGCGACGACCCCGAGCGGCTGGCGGATCGAGTACACGTCGATCCCGGTCGAGGCCTGCTCGGAGAAGCCGCCCTTCAGGAGCTGCGGGATCCCGCAGCAGAACTCGATCACCTCGAGCCCGCGCGCGACCTCGCCCTTCGCGTCCGAGAGCACCTTCCCGTGCTCGGAGGTGAGGATCTTGGCGATGTCCTCTCGGTGCTTGTGCACGAGTGCACGAATGCGGAAGAAGAGCTCCTGGCGGCGCGAGAGCGACAGCGCGCGCCAAGCCGGAAAGGCCTGCTTCGCCGCCTGGACGGCGCGGTCGACCTCCTCCCGCGAGGCGAAGTCGACGGCGCCGGTCTGCCGGCCCGTGGCGGGGTTGTAGACCGGCCCGGAGCGGCCGGACTCGCCGGGAACGGCGCGGCCCCCGATCCAGTGCGTGATGCGGCGGAGTTGCTGCTCTTGCTCGACGGGTGGGGTCGCCAGCTCGGTCATCTCGTCCTCCTCACCGTGATCGACTCAGGGTACTAAGCTCGCCCGGTGCGCGCGCTCGCCCTCGCCTCGTGCGGCGCACCGGGCTTACCCGACCTTCGAGGAAGGCCGGGCCGCGTCTTTCATCTCGACATCTAACCCTGTGCCGCTCCCGCAGTAAGCTCTGCGCGATGGCGACGATCGAGACGAACGCCGAGCTCGGCCAGCAGATCGTCGAGGACGCGAAGCGCCACGTCCTCCACTCGTGGTCGGTGCAGGGCGCGGTTCAGCCGATCCCGGTCGCAGGCGGCGAGGGGTGCTGGTTCTGGGACTACGACGGCAACCGCTACCTCGACTTCGCCTCGCAGCTCGTCAACGTCTCGATCGGCCACCAGCACCCGAAGGTCGTCGCCGCGATCAAGGAGCAGGCGGACAAGCTCTGCACGATCGGGCCGCCGATGGCGACCGAGCCGCGCTCGACGCTCGCTCGGCTCCTCGCCGAGGTCACGCCGGGGAACCTGACGATGTCGTTCTTCACGAACGGCGGCGCCGAGGCGAACGAGAACGCGATCAAGCTCGCGCGCTGGCACACGGGCCGGCACAAGATCGTCGCGCGCTACCGCTCCTACCACGGCGCGACCGGGGGCGCGATCACGGCGACGGGCGACCCGCGCCGCTGGTTCGCCGAGCCGGGGATCCCGGGGATCGTGCGCGCGCTCGACCCGTACACATACCGCTGTCCCGCCGGCCACCCGGATCCGTGCCCGGTCTGCACCGGCGCGCCGCACCTCGAGGAGATCCTCCAGTACGAGGGCCCGCAGACGGTCGCGGCGATCATCCTCGAGACGGTCACCGGCACCAACGGCGTCATCCCGCCGCCGGAGGGCTACCTCCAGGCGGTCCGCGAGGTCTGCGACCGGCACGGCATCCTGCTGATCCTCGACGAAGTCATGGCCGGCTTCGGCCGCACGGGCCGCTGGTTCGCGTGCGAGAACTGGGACGTCGTTCCCGACATCCTCTGCGTCGCGAAGGGAATCAACTCGGGCTACGTGCCGCTCGGAGCGATGATCGTGTCCGAGCCGATCGCCGAGTGGGTGCGCGACAAGTACTTCGCGGGCGGGCTCACCTACAGCGGGCACCCGCTCGCCTGCGCGGCCGGGGTGGCCTCGATCGAGGCCTTCCGCGAGGAGGGGATCGTCGAGAACTCGGCCGCGATGGGGCCGGTGTTCGAGGAGGAGCTGACGCGGCTCGCGGAGCGGCACCCGTCGATCGGCGACGTCCGCGGCCTCGGCTGCTTCTGGGCCCTCGAGCTCGTGCGGAACCGCGAGACGCGCGAGCCGCTCGTGCCCTTCAACGCAACCGGCGAGGCGTTCGCGCCGGTCGCGCGGCTCGCGAAGGCGGCCCTCGACCGCGGGCTCTACCTCATGACGCACTGGAACGTGATCATGATCTGCCCGCCGCTCGTGATCACGCGCGAGGAGATCGAGGAGGGCGTCGCCGTCCTGGATGACGCTCTCGCGCTAGCAGACGAAGTTGCGGCCGGGTAGATAGAGCCGGCGCATCGACCGGTCGGTTCAGACGGGCGCGCGGGCAAAGCCCGCGCGCCCTGATGATCGGCGCCGCAAGCGGCGCCTTAGCGACGGCCTCGCTTGTAGGAGTTCGTCACGTCGCCGGCCGGAAGGCGACCTGGATGTTCCCGGAGACGCCGGGCGCCGGGTGGAACGAGTAGTGCCCCGGCTCCGCGGGGACGCTCGAGTCGCCGAGGAATTCAGGGTCGTCGGTCGTCGTGGTCGTCGTCCCGTGGAAGTTCGAGGTGACGACGTTGCCGTCGACGTAGAAGTCCTGCGCTCCGGGCGTGCCGAAGTTCGGGTCGTTCGGCTGCGCCGGGCCGAGGTGCCACGACGTGATGTCGACGTCCTCGTGGCCGGCTCCCGCGCTGCCGGGCCCGCCGCCGCTGGTCGTATGACCGCAGCCGGCGAGCTGGGCGTCGCCCCAGGTCTGCGTGCCCGAGCGGTCAAACTCGATCCAGCCCCAGAAGCCGCCGAGCTCGGGCTCGCCCTGCGGGCCCTGGCACAGCGACGAGGACGGGTTGTCGCAGTTGAACGAGATGCCGACCTGCCACATGTCGTGCGTCGCGCCGCCGCCGTACGCGCCGGCGGACGAGACGAAGATCGCCGCCACCGCCGCGACGGTGGCGAGCGTGGCAAGGCCGGTGAGGCACTTCCGCATAGACTCCCCCTTGGGTCGGTGGATGCCGCTTCCGAACAAGGGGTGTCTATCGACCCTTCCGTTGCGGTTGGGTTAAGAAGAGTTCAGCGGTCGTGAAGGTTGCGCAGCCGGCCGCTCGCCCGCATACTTCGCCGGTCTAGCGATCGACGGAAGGAGGAAGTCCGATGACCGAGTTGTCGCGCGCCTTCTTCCGTGACCGCCGCTAGCGCCTCGTAGCTCGAGCCGCCGGGCGGCGGCTCTCGTTCCCGAGCTACGGAGGTACCTACCTTGAACCTGCAGGACTTGGGCTGGTCGGACCAGCTCGAATCGGAGTTCGAACGGCATGCCTCGGCCGGCCACGTCCCGGCGCGCGTCGCCGTCGAGCACCGAGGCGGATACGCCGTCTACACCGAGGCCGGCGAGCAGCGGGCCGAGGTCGCGCCGAAGCTGCGCTCGCGCGCGAAGGGCCGCGCCGACTTCCCCGCCGTCGGCGACTGGGTCGCGCTCGGCGGCGGCTTCCTCCACGCCGTCCTGTCGCGGCGGACGAAGTTCTCGCGCAAGGTCGCGTGGTCGGAGGTCGACGAGCAGGTCGTCGCCGCGAACGTCGACGTCGTCTTCCTCGTGACGGCGTTCGGCCACGACTTCAACGTCCGCCGCCTCGAGCGCTACCTCGTGATGGCCTGGGAGAGCGGCGCCGAGCCGGTGATCCTCATCACGAAGGCCGACCTCGCCGACGACGTCGAGGGCTCGGTGCTTGCGGCCGAGTCGGTTACCTTCGGGGTGCCGATCCACGTCGTGAGCGCCGTCACCGGCGAGGGGCTCGAGGAGGTGCAGGCCCATCTGCGGCCGGGCCGCACAGCGGCGCTCCTCGGCTCCTCCGGCGTCGGCAAGTCGACGCTCGTGAACCGACTCGCCGACGAGGAGCTGCTCGCGACGGCGGAGATCCGCTCGGATGGGCGCGGCCGGCACACGACGAGCCACCGCGAGCTCGTCCTCCTTCCCGGCGGCGGCCTCGTCCTCGACACGCCCGGGATGCGCGAGCTCCAGCTCTGGGAGTCGGCGGAGGGGCTCGGCGAGGCGTTCACGGACGTCGAGGCGCTCGCCGCGCAGTGCCGCTTCTCCGACTGCGCCCACCGCAGCGAGCCGGGCTGCGCCATCCGCCGGGCGCTCGCCCGCGGCGAGCTCGATCGCGGCCGGTACGTGAGCTACGAGAAGCTGAAGCGCGAGCTCCACCGGCTCGAGATCCGGCTCGACAAGCGGGCGCGGGCGGAGGAAGCGCGACAGCGCCGCGCGTTCTACCGCCAGACTCGGGCGCGGACGAAGGCGAGCCGGAAGCGCTAGCAGGGGACCTTTCCGCCGCGGCCGCCCGTATCGCCTCCGTGGCACCGAGGCTCGCCGCGCTCGCGGTCGTCGTCGCCGCTTTCCTCGGCAGCGGCTCGGCACACGGCGGCGGGAGCCCCGTCGCGCTCGTCACAGCGGAGACGCAGAACGCGCTCCTCGCGATCGCGCTCCCGTCCGGCCACGTCCTGCGGCGGCTGCCGATGCCGGCCGACCCCGAGAACGTCACTACGGTCGGAGCGAAGTACGCCGTCGTCGTCAGCCCGAGCGCCGGCGCCGTGACCGTCGTCTCGACGCCGTCGCTACGGATCGTCCGCGTCCTGCGGGGCTTCGTCGACCCACACCTCGCGACGGCGACGGCGGACGGCCGGGGCGTCTACGTGACCGACGACGGGAGCGGGCAGCTCGTCGCGATCCGGTTTTCGCCGCGCCCGCATGTCGTGCGACGCGTCTTCGTCGGCCTCGGCGCCCACCACTTCGCCGTCAGCCCGGCCGGAAACCAGGCCTGGATCGCGCTCGGCGAGCGCGCGCGGACGATCGTCGTCCTCGACGTCTCCGACCCCTGGCGGCCGAAGGTCGTCGGCCGCTTCGACCCCGGCTTCGCCGCCCACGACCTCGCGTTCTCCAGCGAGCGGCGCGTGTGGGCGACCGCCTCAGATCGACGGTTCGTCACGATCTTCGACACCCGGACGCGGCGGCCGGTCGCGCGTATCCCCGCCGGCGCGCCGCCGCAGCACGTCGCGATCGGATATGTCGACGACGCGTTCATCACGAGCGGCTACGGCAGCTCGCTCGAGATCGTCGACCGTTCGAGCGGGCGGATCCGGCGGACCGTGCGCGTGCCCTACGGAAGCTTCAACGTCACGGTGGGAGGAGGCTTCGCCGTCACCTCGTCGCTTCTCCGCGGGACGGTGACGGAGGTCGACGACACAGGCAGGGTCTGGCTAAGTAAGCGATTCGCCCCCGCTGCGCGCGGCGTCGCTGTGGCGACGTTCTAAGCCGCGCCGGCGGCGCGGCTCTCGGCCGCGTGCAGCTGCTTCGCCATCGCCTGGAGCATCTTCCAGGAGATCTCGGCGTTCCCCTCGACGAGCGGGCGGAAATCCCACATCGTCATGCCCCAGGCCTTGATCGGCGTCTCGGCGGTGATCGTCGCCGTGCGGCTGCCCTCGCTGATCAGCGCGATCTCGCCGAAGTAGTCGCCCGGCCCGAGCCGGCCGCGCTCCTCGTCGTGGACGCTCACGCGGGCGTACCCGTCCTCGATGACGAAGAAGCCGACACCGCCGCGTCCCTCGACGGTCAGCGTGTCGTCGGGCTCGAACCGCCGCTCCTTCATCGAGCTGCCGATGCGCTCGAGATCCTTGCGCGTGAGGTCGGAGAAGAGCGGCACGCGCTGGAGGAGATCGGGGGAAGCGCCGGCCACGGCGCATTTATGCCAGATGCGCAGCTTGGATGGAAGCGCGTATCGTCGCAGTGGTGGAAGATACGCGGGTGAGGTTGACAGTCGTCGGCTCGTCGCCCGCCTGGCCCAACCCCGGCGGGGCCCAGTCGGGCTACCTCGTCGAGGGCGAAGGGCGGCTCCTCCTCGACTGCGGCCCTGGCGTGCTGGCGCGGCTCCGCGAGCGCGAGCCGTGGCCGCAGGTGGACGCGATCGCGATCACCCACTTCCACCTCGACCACTGGGGCGACATCGTCCCGTGGGTTTGGGGCTCCATGTTCCGCTTCGACGGCGGCCGGCCGCGCCCCCAGCTCTGGCTGCCGCCGCACGGCCGGACGATGCTCGAGCGCTTCGAGTCGACGCTGGGGGCGCCGCGGATGTTCGAGCGGACCTTCGAGCTCCGCGAGTATCAGCCCCGGCAGACCTTCTCCACGGCCGGCCTGCAGGTGACGGCGATCCAGGTTCCGCACTACGTAATCGAGACGTACGGGTTCCGCGTCTCGGACGGCGCGCGGACGCTCGCCTACTCCGGCGACAGCGGCCCCTCGGAGCGGCTCGCCGACCTCGCTCGGGACGCCGACCTCTTCCTCTGCGAGGCGACGCTCGAGCGGGGCGAGCTCGACGGCGAACCGCGCGGCCACCTGAGCGCCGACGAGGCGATCGCGGCCTTCGAGGCCTCAGGTGCGAAGCGTCTCCTCGTCACGCACCGCCCAGACGAGCTGCCGCTCGCCGACGGCCTCGAGCGCGCCTACGACGGGCTCGAACTCGAGGTCTAGACCTGCATCGACGGCCGATGTTCGAGCCCGCGAGAACAGGGTAGGGCGAAACCTAGATTAGGACCGTCCGAAAGGGGGCTGGAATGGCGACGATCGCCCAACCGCGCGACCTGTTCGTGAACGAGCTCAAGGCGATGCTCTACGTCGAGCAGAAGCTCGCCGACGAGGTGCTGCCGGAGCTCGCGAGCGAGATCAGGAACACCGATTTCAAGGAGAAGATCAGAGAGCACACCGAGGAGACGAGGCGGCACGTCGCGAACGTCGAGCGCGCGTTCGAGCTGCTCGGCGAGGAGCCGAAGCCGGACAAGAGCCATGCCGTCGACGGCCTCGTCGCACAGCACGACAAGGTGGCGAAGAACATCGAGTCGGCGAAGCTCCGGGACTGCTTCGACGCGGGCGCCGCGGCGAAGACCGAGCATCTCGAGATCGCTGCCTACGAGAGCCTGATCACCACGGCCGAGTCGCTCGGCGAGAGCGAGATCGTGAGCCTGCTCGAGGAGAACCTCGACGACGAGAAGAACGCGTTGAAACAGGCGAAGAAGGTGGGCGAGCAGCTGGCGAAGGAGACCGCGGCGGTCTAGGAAGCTCCGTATCGGGGAGAGAGGCTCCGCGCCTCTCCCCTGGACGGGTATCGCCAGGGCTAGAGCGCCTGCTCGCCGCCGACGAGCGCGCGGAGGCTCTCGTGCTCCTCGCGGCAGGCGGGGCAGCCGTCGAGGTGCGCGCGCAGCCCGGGCAGCGCGGCGTCGGCGTCCTCGCCGGCGAGCTCGAGCTCCACGTACCGGTCGAGCTCGGCGAGGCACTCGTCGCAGCCGACCTCGGGCGCCGCGGGCCCGAGCAGCCGCCCCAGTGCCTGCTTCAGATCCGGCCGTTCGCTCATTCGCCCTCCTTCCCCAGCCACGCGTCGAGCGCCAGCCCCGACTCCTCGAGGTGCTTCCGGAGCTTCCGGCGCGCGTCGTGCAGCGTCTTGTACAGCGCGCCGCGGTTCGTGTCCAAGCGCTCGGCGAGCACGTCGATCGGGACGCCGTTCACGGCGAGCGCGACCAGAACGCGCCGCTGGTGCGGCGTCAAGACCTCCTCGATCGCGCGTCGGAGCGTCACCAGGAGCTCGCTCTGCTCGGCCTGGTCGTCCGGTTCGAGTGCGTTGCTCGAGAACAGGCTCCACGTCTCCGGCTCGAGCGGGACTTCGCGTCCCTGCCACGCGCGCCGCCGCAGCTTCACCGCCGCCTCGAGCAGCGCGAACTTGTAGACCCAGGTCGTGAAGCGGCTGGCGCCGCGGAAGTCGTCGAGGCGCGCGAGCACGCTCATCAGCGCGTCGTCCGCCGCCTCGAGCGCGATCTCGTCCAGCTCG
>DASQWB010000033.1:0-55703 GCA_035640455.1 Gaiellaceae bacterium
TCGACCCTCCTTTCGTCTCGTCTCCCCCGGCCGGCGACCGCCGCCTCCGAGGGGTCGAAGGTACGGCCATACTAGCGCGACCCCCGGAGGCTGGAACGAGGGGCTCACAGCATCTTTACGGCCTCATCGGCGCGCGGCCGACGGCCCTTGAGGATGAGTTGGACGGGTTTCGATTGACCGGTCAGGGGTGCGGACGACGGTCCGCGACCACCTACGCAACGACGCGAAGGAGTGCTTACCGATTAGTGGCGGGCGAAGCTCATCCGCCCGTCGTCCCCTCTGTGTGCCGAGGGCCGGTTGCGTCTGTAGTAGATCGTGAGCGCTTCTCGATACCGCGGATCATGGTGGCGGGCGAGGTTGAACTCGGGCGCGTTCTTGATCTCGGCCTTGGTGCGCCCGACGATGACGCGGTTGTTCGCGACGTCGACGCGCTCGACGAGTCCGGCGGGAAGCATCACCTGTCTGCCGAAGATCCACGGGCCGGTGTCTACCACGAGGTACCGGGCCCCGATCTCCTTGCTAGCTGCGTCGATCTTGCCGATCTCGCCGTCGAGCGCCTCGACCTCGTAGCCGACGAGATCGAGGTCGGCCCAGGCCGGATCGTCGTAGCGCCAGAGCGTGGTGGTCATCTCGACTGCCTCCCTTCGTTGGTGTCGCGGCCGGCCGGAGGAGCTGCGGCCACCTCCTCCGACCGACCGCTGCGGGCTCCTCGCCCCAGCCGCGCGCAGGTGCGAAGGCGATCGGAGCGAGGGCCGCTTCAGCCGTGGCTCTGCGTCCCCCCGTCGACGCCACCACGGATCTCACACGGCGTGCGCACGCTCCTACAGCCTCAGCACCGCACGGAAAGCCGCCAGCATCGCCAGCAGCGCACCTGCTAAGCGAAGCTTGCTGCGGTTGTGGTTCTCCATCATCTCCCTTGCCCGGTATCCCTTCCCGGAGTGGACGCGTTCGACTCTATACAAGACAATAATGTCTCACAATGGGAAAGGTTAAACTCATCGGCCTTCCCATGTCCTCCGCGCCCGAACCGACGCCGCTTCAGCCGCCGAGGCGCAAACAGGCGCTTCAGGAGCGCGTGGCAGCGGCCATCCTGGAGGCGGCGGCACGCGTGCTGGCAAAGGGCGGCGAGCAGGCGAGCATGAACGACGTCGCGGCGGCGGCCGGCGTCGCGCGTGCGACGCTCTACCGCTACTTCCCGAGCAGGCAGGCTCTGCTAGACGAGCTCGGGCGTGTCGCGGCCGACGAGGCGGGCACCCGGCTGGCCTCGGCGAGAATCGAGGAGATCGCCGCCAGGGAGGGAATCAACCGGGCCGTTCGTGCGCTGATCGAGGTCGGCGACCCGTTCACAGTCGTGGCCCGCGAGCGTGTCCGGCCGGATCCGGAGCAGTTCGAGCAGCTCGTCTTGGCACCGCTTCGACGGCTGTTCGAGCGCGCGCAGCAGGCCGGGGAGATCCGCGGCGACATTCCGAGCTCCTGGCTCACCGACGCGCTGGTCGGGCTCGTCGTCAGCGTGCTCTCGTCTCGGCCGGTGCTCGGGCGCGAGGACACGATTGCGGCGTTGGCAGCCCTGTTCCTCGAGGGTGCCCGCTCCCGTCCCACACCGGTCTCGGCGGAGGTGTGACAGCGCGCGTCGTTTGAGGACGGCCGAGACCGTCGAAGGAGGAGCTATGGAACAGAACAATCCGGTTGCAACCCAGGCGCCGACGAAGCACGGCGAAGGCTCGCTTCTGCCGGAGGTCGTCTCGTATCTCCGCCAGAGCCGCGAGCAGCTCCGGGAGGAGTGGGTTCGGCGCATCACGGACGCGCAGCTCCTCGGTGCGATGTCGGCGGAGGAGATCTTCACCGAGGTAACCGCCGTCTACGACAACTACGTCGACGTGCTCGAGACCGGCAGCGTCGAGAGGTTGCAGGAGTACGCCCGCGACCTCTCCGAGCGAATCATTCCCCGGGGCGTCGAGACGGACGAGGTCCTCGGAATCGTGCTCCTGCTGCGCGACGTCCTCGCTCGCGCGCTCTTCGTCAAGTACCAGGAGGACGCGGATCTGATGAACCGAATCCTCGACGCCTACGAGCCGGCAGCGAACCGGATCGCCGTCACTGTCGGCGTCAGCTTCGTCCAAGAGCGCGAGCGGGTGATCCGGGAACAACAGGAGGCGATCCGTGAGCTGTCGACGCCGGTCCTCCAGGTTCGGGAGCGTCTCCTCATCCTCCCGATCATCGGCGTCCTCGACTCCGCGCGGGCGCGCCAGCTCACGGAGCAGCTGCTCGGCGCGATCCAGTCCAACCGCGCGCGCGTCGTCGTCATCGACATCACGGGCGTCGCCACGATCGACCTGACGGTCGCGAACCACCTCGTCCAGACAGTCGAGGCGGCACGACTGATGGGCGCGAGCGCGATCATCACAGGTCTCTCGTCGAAGATCGCGCAGACGCTCGTCGATCTCGGCGTCGATTTGAGCATGATGAACACCGTCGGCGACCTCCAGGGCGGCCTCGAGGAAGCAGATCGCATGATCGGATACCGCGCGAGCGAGCCGCGCGGGACGTCGAACGAGGCGGAAGCCTGAGCGCAGAAGCGCCGGTCGCGATCCTTCGCCAGGGCGAGCATCTGATCGCCTCGATCCAGTCCGACCTCAGCGACAGCCAGGTCCTCGCTCTGCGCGACGACCTCGCCGACCGCATCGGCCGGCAACGCGCACGTGGGCTGATCCTCGACGTCGGCGCACTGGACGTGATCGATTCGTTCGTCGCACGGGCGCTGCGCTCGATCGCGATCACGGCTCGGCTTCGGGGAGCGGAGACCGTCGTCGTCGGGATCCAGCCCGACGTGGCCATCGCGATGGTGCAGTTCGACCTGAACCTCGAGCCGCTCCACACGGCCCTCGATCTCGACGAGGCGCTCACGATGCTCGGCGGTCGGACGCGGGGGGACGCCGAGGATGGACGATGAGGTCCGGATTCTCATCGCCTCGGATTCGGACATGGTTCCGGCGCGAGCCCAGGGTCGTGCGCTTGCGACGAAGCTCGGCTTCTCGCGAACGGACGCGACCCTCATCGCGACCGCGATCTCCGAGATCGCGCGCAACATCGTCGTCCACGTCGGACGCGGTGAGATCGTGCTGCAGCCGTTGTATGAAGACGATCGCTACGGGCTCGTCGTCGTCGCGCAGGACGAGGGTCCGGGCATCGGAGACGTCGACTCTGCGCTCGAGCACGGGTTCGCGTCGGGCAGGGGACTCGGCCTCGGCCTCCCGGGCGCACGTCGTCTGATGGACGAGTTCGAGATCGCCTCCGATCCGGGCAAAGGCACCGTCGTGACGATGAAGAAGTGGCGGGTACGCAACGAGCTGGAGCGCCTTCGGGAACGGCGCGGATGACGGCCACTGCACACGACGCGCTCCGGCGGTCGTACCCGTCCGCACTTCACGCCTATCTCAGTGAGCCGAACGAGCGCACGCTTCACGCCGCGTACGAGCTCGGGCGCGAGGCGGTGACCCGCGAGCTCGGGGTGCTCGACCTCGTCCTCGTGCACCACGAGGCACTCGCCGCGGCACTGCGGACGGTCGACCCGGAGAACGTCGACCGGCTCGTCCGTTCGGCGGCCGACTTCCTGCTCGACAGCCTCTCCGCGTTCGAGATGATCCGGCGGGCCTACGCAGAGGCGCGTGACGCGGCTGCGCTCGAGCGGCGACAGGCGAAGATGCTCAGGCAGCTCTCGAGTCTGCTCGCGGACGCCTCGCTGGCGCTCGACACGTCCGGATCGCTCGAGGAGATGCTCCGGCTCGTCGCAGAGCAGGCCCTCGAGCTCACGCAGGCAGGCTGCTGCATCGCGGCAGTGATGGGGACGAGTGACAGCCCGGAGGTCGAGGCGGCTGCCTACGACTCGGCCGACGAGCAGGTGGCTGCGTTCGCTCGCTCAGCGGACCTCCCCGCGCTCGCGCGCCTCGTCCGCTCTCCTGATCGGGCGCTGCGGATGAGCCGAGAGGAGCTCGCTGCGCATCCGGCGTCTCGCAACGCGCACCCCCCGGGGGGCTGGCTCGCAGCGGCGCTGACGACGCTCGATGGCCGTCAGATCGGCTGGATCCAGCTCCTCGCGCACGGTGACGGCGACTTCACCGAGGTCGACGAGGCCGTGCTTGCGCACCTCGCGCAGATGACGTCTGCCACGTTAGAGCGCCTCCGGCTCTACAGCCGTTAGGCGCCCGCCCAGCAACCGTGAGCAGCGACCTCGCGGCCCGTTCGGAACGGACGTCCGTCCGCTCGGCCCGTCTGTCTAGCTGTTGGGAATCCGGCCGGACACCTTCTTGCCGACGGCGATCTCTTCGTAGCGACCACCGGCTTCGAGTCGCGCCGGAAGGCCGCTGCGGGTCTCCTCTCGGTCGAGCACGACGGCTTCGCCTTCGGTAGCGGCGTCCGGGGGGTCGTGAGCCCTTAGCCGGCGCGCGCGAAGGCTCGTGCCGATCTCGAAGTCGGGTGTGCTCATCAGCGCTTCTTCTGCGACCGGCTGCGCGACGTACTCGAGGACGAGGAGCGCTTGCTCGTGCTGTTCGACGTCGAACGCTTACGTGTGGCGCTCGACTTCGCACCCTTCGAGCGCGTCGAGCCGCGCTTGGTGCCGCGCTTCGTCTGACGTGTGCTGCGCGAGCCGCCGCTCCCTGAGCCGCCGCTTCCCGAGCCGCCCTCTTCCTGCTGCGCCGCTTCGCCAGCCTGCTGGCCGACCTGCCCCGCCGCCTCGCCCGTGGCCTGGCCGAGCTGGTCGACCGCGCCGCCGGCCGCCTGCCCGACTCCCCCGCCGACCTGGCCCGCCGTCTGCCCGAGGCCTTGACCGAGGCCGCCCAGCCCCTGTCCGAGGCCGCCGAGCGCCTGTCCGGCGCTGCCGGCAACCTGGCCGACTGCGCCGCCCGGTCCGAGCGCCTGTCCGGCCGCGTCCGTCAGGCCGCCGAGCGCCTGGCTCGCGGCCCCCCCGGGGCCGACGGCTTGCTTGGCCGCGTCGCCGACGTCGCCGAGGGTCTGCGAGACGGCGCCGCCGGGCCCGAGCGCCTTCTGGCCCAGCTGGCCGATGTCTCCGACCGCGTCGTCGACGGTATGGACGAGGCTCTCGAGGATCTCCGGGTTCCGGTCGAGCGTCGTCAGCGCCCGGTCGAGGATGTCGTACAGGTTCTCCAGCCGCACCTTGAGCTGCGCCTGCGCCTCGACGCCCTTGATGTCGACTTCGACCTTCCCGAGATGGACATGAACACCGGCAACCACCTGCAAGAGGTTCGCCAGCTTCGCCCGCAGCGCCAGATGCGCCTCCAGCTGCTCGACGTCCACGTAGATCTCGTCGACCTTCACCTTCGCAATGTCGACGTAGACGTCCGGGTCGTGGCTTGGCTCCCGCCCCTCGAGGTGTGCGGTATCCAGCTGGCTCGCGCCGCGAGCGCGCGCCGCCGACGCCTTGCCCTTGCTTCCGTTCCGGCGGCTGTTGCTCGTCGAACCCCGGCTTCGTGTTGAGCGTTGCGCTGCCATCTCGCCCCTTTCTCCTTGGTTTGGCGTCGGCTATTCCCGGCCCGCCCGTCGTTAACCGGAGGCGCGTAGCCCAGCTCTAGGCGGTGAGGAGCCGTTCGAAGAACGACCGGTAGCGGGTCAGCGCGACGCGAAGCTCCTCGGTGGAGACGTCGTCGCCGCGGTCCCACTGCCCCTCGAGACGGCTGCGCTCGTCGCCGAACTGCGCCGTGAGGCGCTGCAACAGGTCCGCGACCAGCCGGTCCGCCTGCTCGACCGACTCCCGAGGGCGGTCGACGAAGCTCGTCTGGATGTCGGTCCAGCGGCTGCGGAAACGCTCGCCCTCCTCCGTCGGGAAGAGCGGGACCTCCGGCGCGGCATCCGTGTCGGAGCCGGCGTCCTCTTCCCGATACGTCTGCCGCTCATCGGCCTCACGTGTGAGGCCGGGATCGTCTGTGGCACCTGCCACGCCGGTGCGCGCCGTGTCTTTCTCCTTCATCGCCTTGTCCTCTCGCGAACCGCTACAGGAGGTAGATCAGCAGCAGGATCACCAGAATCACCAGGGCCAAGCCCCCGATTCCGAAGTACATAGGTCCCCCCTCTCGTTTGTACGTGAACGCGAGCACGGGCCGTTTGGTTACGCGGCAACCGCGGACGTCTTCTCGTTAGGAGGGGACTATTCGACCCGCGCGAAGCAGCCGAGCACGGCGCCGAAGGTCAGCACCATGATCTTCAGGTCGAGCCAGAGCGAGAAGTTCTCGATGTAGAAGTTGTCCCACTCGGCCCGGTCGGCGATCGACGTCTTGCCGCGCAGGCCGTGCACCTGCGACCAGCCGGTGATGCCCGACTTCACGCGGTGGCGGTCACCGTAGCGGTAGACCTTGCGCTCGAACTGCGACACGTACTCCGGCCGCTCCGGCCGCGGGCCGACCACGCTCATGTCGCCGCGGAGGACGTTGAAGAGCTGCGGCAGCTCGTCGATCGACGAGGCGCGGAGGAAGGCGCCGAGGCGCGTGCGCCGGTCGTCCCCCTCCACCCCGCCCGGGCCCACGCCGTCGGGGAGTTGGAAATCCGTGGGCTCGGGCGAGTCGGAGGTTTGGCGCATCGTCCGGAACTTCAGGATCTCGAAGGTTCGGCCGTCACGGCCGACTCGGCGCTGCCGGAAGAAGATCGGCCGGCCGAGCGAGATCCACACGGGGAGCGCCGTCGCCGCCATCACCGGGGAGAGGAGCAGAAGCGCGACGGCAGCGAGAACGCGGTCGACGACGTACTTGACCGCGAACTGAAGGCTCTTCGGGTTTGCAGGATGAGCAGTCAGCAGCGGGATGCCGCCGAGGTGCTCGACGCTGTGCCGCTCCGGGACGCGCTCGAAGAGCCTCGGGACCACCGAGACGGCGATCCCGAGCTCCTCGCAGCGCCTGACGAGGCGGAGCAGGACCTCGTCGGGCGCGGTCGAGAACGTGACGATGACCTGGTTGATCCGGTACTGCGAGACGACGGCGTCGAGATCCCAGCTCGCGCCCGCCACCGGGAGGCCGAGCGCCTCCTTCGGGTCGACGAGCGGATCCTTGTCGAGGAACGCGACCGGCTCGAGCCCGAGCTCAGGCGTCTCGAGCAGGCGCTTCGCGGTGAGGCAGCCGATCTTGCCCGCGCCGACGATCAGCGTCCGCCGCACGTTCTCGCCCTGCGCCCGCGCCTTCGTCTGCGACCAGTGGAGCGCGACGCGGCCCGAAGCGAGGTAGACGAGCGCGAACGCCCACGGACGGATCGACTCGGCGGCGAGGTCGAGCGAGTCCCCGAGCAGGATCCGGACCGACAGGACGATCATCGCCGCGAGCGTCGTCGCGGTCGCGATCGACCTGAGATCGTCGAGCGTCCGCAGCCGGAGCCGGAGCGCGTAGAGGCCACGCGTCCGGAAGAGCGCGAGCGTCAGGACGCCGAAGCCGATCGTCCAGCCGATCGGGGCGCTGGCGAAGCCCCCGGCGGCGGCGCCGACCGACGTCGCGAGCCCTGCGAGGACGAGCATCGTCGCGTCGACCGCGAGGCACGCGAGCGCCCACGCCGTCGCCGGCGCGAGCCGCGGGGGGGCCTGCGCCGGCGCCCGCGGCGCGACGCTCTCGCCCCGACCGCGGTCGGAGGCAGTCCTCGTCAGAGCGGTGTCGACCACTCCTCGCGTCCTTCCGGACTATGCGGGCCTACGACGCCTTGTTCCCAGCGAACCGCCGCAGCGCCGCGCCGAGCAGGAGCAGCGAGAAGCCGCCGACCGTCATCAGCGCGAGGTCGAGCCCGGTGAACGGAAGCGCACCCTGCTTCTTGGCTGCAGGAAGCTTCGCACCCGCCACGCCGCTCGACGGCGAGCTGATCTTCTTCTTGATCGCCGGCGCCACGGAGGTCGCGGGCTTGTACCCCTGGATCACAGCGTCCTTCAGAGCACGCTGCAGGTCCGCCTTCGAGTAGTGCCCGTCGAGCCGCCCGTTGTCGGCGTAGTCCTTGTAGATCTGCTGCGGCGTTGCTGCAAGCGCACCCGGCGCCCCGACAGCGACCGCCGCCGCAAAAGCGGTCACCGCAGTGATGATTCGTCCCCGACGCATTTTCCCTCTCCCTTCGATTCTCCCTACACTCCCGCGTCCCTAACGGCCGACGTGCCGCTTCGGGTACGCGTCCCCGCTTCCCTCTCCCTTATCGACAGCCGTGGCCATGTCGAAACACACCACAGTTGCCTGTGCTTCTTAAGACGTAGGTTAGACCAGATCGGTTTGAAAGTCTCCCCCCAAATTTTTTTTCCCGGCCGCCCGGGAGCCGCTCTGTTCCTACGCTTGCTCCCCACCGCCGCGTTCGTCGCGGCGGCCTCCGCAGTCGCCTGGAGGGACTATGGGAGCATCGACGCCGGCGACTGGCTTCCCTACGCCGTCGGGCTCGGCCTCGTCGTCGCCGCGGTCACGCTCTCCGGAGCGGCGCTCGCGCCCGGCCGGCTCGGGGCCGCCGGGGTCGTCGCGCTCGGCGCGCTCGCGGGCTGGGTCGCGCTCTCGCTGACCTGGTCACCGCTGCCCTCGCTCGCCCGCGACGAGGCCCTGCTGACGGCCCTCTACGCGCTCGCGCTCTGGACGCCGCTCGTCACGCTCGGCACGGCCGCCGAGCGGCGGGCAGCGGCGGCGGTCGTCGTGGCGGCCCTCGCCGCCCTCGCGGTTGCGACCGAGCTCCGGCTTCGCTTCGGCGCCGATCTCACCGACCTCTACGTCCTCGGCCGGCTCGACTCGCCGGTGACGTACCCGAACGCGGACGCGGCGTTCTTCCTCGTCGGGTTCTGGCCCGCGATCGGGTTCGCCGCGCGCCGGACATGGCCCGTGGTCGTGCGCGCCGCGGCGCTCGGGTCGGCGACCGCGCTGCTCGCGGCCTGGCTGCTCGCCCAGAGCAAGGGCGGCGGGATCGCCATCGCCGTCTCCGCGGTCGTCTTCTTCGCCGTCTGCCCCGCGCGCCTGCGCGCGCTCGTCCCGACCCTCGTCGCCGCCGGCGTCGTCGGGGCCGCGTTCTGCCCGCTCACCGGGCCGTACCGCGCCTCGACCGCCGAGCTCGCCGCCTCGATCCGTCACGCCGGCTCCGTCGCGCTCCTCCTCGCCGTGCTCGCGACGGCCGTCGGCCTCGTCTACGCCCTCGCCGACCGGCGTGTGGAGATCGGCCGGCGGACGCACCGGCTCCTCGGCGCCGTCACGGTCGCCGCGCTCGTCGCCGCGCTCGCGGGCGGGAGCGCCGCCTTCGCCGTCAGGGTCGACCGGCCAGGACACTGGGCGGCCGCGAAGTGGCGCTCGTTCAAGACGCTGCCCGCCAACCAGCGCGCGGGTACGACACACCTCTTCGCGCTCGGCTCGAACCGCTACGACTTCTGGCGCGTCGCGGTGAAGACGTTCGAGCAGCATCCGCTCGCGGGAGTCGGCGGCCGCGGCTTCCGCACCGCGTACCTGAAGGACGGCAGGAGCATCGAGACTCCCGAGCGTGCGCACTCGCTCGAGCTGGACGCGCTGAGCGAGACCGGGATCGTCGGCTTCGCGATCCTCGCGCTCGCGCTCGGGCTGCCGCTCGCCCGCGTGCTCCTCCGAGCTCGAGGCTCGCTGTTCACGGCAACGCTCGCGGCCGCGTTCGTCTACTGGCTCTGCCACGCGAGCGTCGACTGGATCTGGACCTTTCCGGTCGTGACCATTCCAGCTCTGCTCCTGCTCGGGATCGGGGCTGCCCCTGACTTGCGACGGCCCCTCGCGGGGCGCCTCGCCGGCCCGGCCGGCGTCGCGGCCGCGGCGATCGCGCTCGTCGGCTTCGCGCCGCCGTGGCTCTCCGCCCGCTACACCGACCTCGCCTACGGCCACCCGGCCGACGCGGCCCGCGACTTGCGCTTGGCGAAGCGGCTCGACCCGCTCTCGACGGCGCCGTACGAGGCGCAGGCGGTGCTGGCGCGCTCGCCGCACGACATCCCGCCGCTCCAGGCCGCGGTACGGAAGGAGCCGCGCCAGGTCGAGCTCCGCTACGCGCTCGGGCTCGCCTACCTGCATGCGGGCCGGAAGGCCGACGCGCGCCGGGAGCTCCGGATCGCGCTCCGCCTGTACCCGCGCTCGCCCGACATCCCGAGAGCGCTCCGGGAGGCTCGGTAGGCTAGGCGGCCTTGAACGCGCCCGAGAGCAAGCGGAAGGCGCTCATCACGGGCGGCGCCGGGTTCATCGGCTCGCACCTCACCGAGCTCCTGCTCGCGGACGGCTGGGAGGTCTTCGCGCTCGACGACCTCTCGACGGGCTCACTGCCGAACGTCGCCGCGAGTAAGGAGCGGGCCGGCTACCACCTCGTCGTGGACACGGTGCTCTCGGAGTCGGTCGTGAACGAGCTCGTGCACAAGTGCGACGTCGTCTTCCACCTCGCCGCGGCGGTCGGCGTGCGGCTGATCGTCGAGCAGCCCGTGCACACGATGGTCACGAACGTGCAGGGAACCGAGAACGTGCTCGAGTACTGCGCGCGCTTCGGCAAGCGCGTCCTCGTCGCCTCGAGCTCCGAGGTCTACGGCGACCACCGCGAGGAGCGCCCGCTCGCGGAGAACGACCGCCGGGTCTACGGGCCGACGACCGAGAAGCGGTGGCTCTACGCCGACTCGAAGGCGATGGACGAGCACCTCGCCCTCGCCTGGCACCAGGAGCGCAGCCTCGACTGCGTCATCGTGCGGCTCTTCAACACCGTCGGGCCGCGGCAGAGCGGCCAGTACGGGATGGTCATCCCGCGCTTCGTCGAGCGCGCGCTCGCCGGCCTGCCGCTCGAGATCCACGGCGACGGCACGCAGACGCGCTCGTTCTGTCACGTCGCCGACACGATCCGCGCGCTCAAGGGGCTCGTCGAGGAGCCGTCGTTCTCCGGCGAGATCTTCAACGTCGGCTCCACCGAGCGGATCAGGATCCTCGACCTCGCCGAGCGCGTCCTCGCGGCCACGGGCTCGACCTCGGAGCTCGCGTTCGTGCCCTACGACGACGTCTACGGCCTCGGGATCGAGGACACCCTCCACCGCGAGCCGTCGATCGAGAAGATCGCGGCCGCGACCGGCTGGCAGCCGACGCTCGGGCTCGACCGGATCCTCGCCGACGTGATCGAGCACGCGCGGACGACCGCGGTGCTCGAGCCGGCTTAGGCGCCGACTCGGCGGCGCCGACCTTCAGGACGTGCGGGCTTTGCCCGCGCGTCCGTCTGAAATGACCGATCGAGCGGATGGGAATCGTCCCGAAAGCGCTTCTAAGCCACGCGGTAGATCTCGAAGAGCGGCGCGCGCAGCCGCGTCGTCACCGTGTGCACGAGGCGGGCGCGTCGGCCGTCCTTCCGCAACGCCGCGAAGAAGCGGCTCCGTGCGCGGGGGAAGTTCGTCGCCCCCGGCGCGTGGAGCACGTATCGGGCCGCCGGGTCGTCGAGCTGCTCCAGGACCTTGCCGCGCACACGCCCATTGGAGTTCAGCGGGTCCCAGACCTCGGTCGCCCGAAGATCGCCGTCCGAGAGGGCGACGATGTTCTGGAAGATGCCCCAGTCGACGATCACGAGGCGGCGGTCGCGGTCGTGCCGGACGAGGTATCGCTCGAGGTTGTAGATGCCGTCCGAGAAGTTGCCGGTGCCGCCCGTGTGCCGGAGGCGCGAGAGGATGGCCGTCGTCGTCGTGAAGCTCACCGCGACGCTCGCCGTGAGCGCCGCCGCGCCCGCGAGCGTCGCCGCGAGCCGCACACGCCGATGGACGAGCTCGGCGCCCTCCACCACGACCGCGGCGAGCGCGAGGTGGGGGGCCGGGTAGGCGAGCAGGACGTGGTGCGGGTACGAGCCGCCGGGCGTGAGGCCCGAGGCGACGAGGACGAGGAAGCCCGAGAGGACGACGAACATCGCCGGCCGGACGCGTGCGCGGAGGCTCGGGACGGCGAAGGCAAGAGCGATCCCCGCCGCGGCGGCGAGGGCGAGCGCCGGAAGCACCGGGGCGCCGCCGTGCCCCCCGGTGAGCAGCTCCGAGAGCGTCTCGCCGTCGAGCAACCGGACGAGCTGCTGCACGCGCAGGCCGAGCTGCGTGAACGGGCCGCCGCTCGGGTTGCCGCCCGAGACGTGCAGCGTCCCCTCGAGCGCCGGCTCGATCGTCCGCGGCGGCCAGGAGGCGTTATAGGCGAGGAAGGGAAGGCAGCCGAGCGCGAAGGCGCCTGCCGCCCACAGGATCGACCGGCGGTCGAGCCGGCGGCGGACGCCGCGGTAGTCGAGGAGGAGCGCCGCGACCACAACGGCGGCGACGATCCAGAGGAAGTTCGCCTTGTCGTAGACGCCGAGCCCGAGGGCGAAGGCCCCGAGCACGAGCGAGCGGAGCCGCCCGCTCCGCCACCAGTCGACGAGCTGCCAGAGCCCGATCGCCTTGAAGAGGAACATGAAGACCGAGGGGCCGAAGTCGACGCGGGAGTAGAAGACGAAGCTCGGGTCGGTCGCGAGGAGGACGATTCCGACCGCCGCGACCGCGGCGCTACGGAAGAGGCGCCGGGCGAAGAGGTAGGTGAAGACGAGTGAGAGCGCCGCGACGGCGATCGTGAACACCCGCACGCTCGCCGGTGAGATACCGAAGGCGGCCGCGACCGGGACGAAGGCGATGGTCTTGACGGCGCCGATATAGCTGTGCGCCATCAGCGGCAGCGGGTGTCCGGCGATCGAGACCTCCGTGCCGGGAACCCAGGCGACGGCGCTGCCGAGGCCGCCCTTGACGAACGCGAGGGCGGTCGTGAGCTGGAAGAGCTCGTCGTAGTAGAGGCCGGGAACCCGGATGTCGAAGCTCGCCAGCGCGACGAAGGCGGCGATGCCCGCGAGCGCGAGCGCAGCCGCGGCCCGTTCTCGCCGCACCGCGGGAGTGTAGATCGGGCCGCCGGATGCCGAACTACACTCGAAGCGCTTGCTGCGAGAGATCCTGGAACGGCGCGTTCGCGAGCTGCCGCCGGGTCGCCGGCTGCGGCAGGAGCTCGCGAGGAGCTCGATCGAGCGCTTCGCCGACGGGCGGCCACTCCGGGTCCTCGACGCCGGCGCGGGCGAGGGCCTGCTCGCGACCGACCTCGGCCGGCGTCATCCCGACTGGACGGTCGCCGCCGTCGACCTCTCGGAGGAGGCGCTCGCGCTCGGCCGCGAGCTCGCCCAGGAGCGGCGGGCGCCGAACGTGCGCTTCGAGCGGGCCGACGTCACGAAGCCGCTCGGGACCTCCGCCTACGACGCCGTCGCCGCGCTCGAGTGCCTGCTCGAGATCGAGGAGGACGAGGCGGCGCTGGCCTCGTTCGCGCGCGCGCTCCGGCCCGGCGGCCTCCTCGTCGCGCACGTGCCCGAGCGGAGCTGGCGACCGCTCTTGTCGTCGAGCCGGCCGGCCTGGAAGCTCGAGGTGCGGCACGGCTACGAGCGGGGCGGGATCGTCTCGCTGCTCGAGCGGGCCGGCCTCCGGGTCGAGCGGGTCGTGTCGACGACCCGGGGGACGCTCCAGCTCGCCGAGGAGCTGCGCGAGCGGGTGCGGGACGCGCGCCTGTGGGTTCGCGCGGCCGCGCTTCCGGTCGTACGCACGGCGCTCGCGCTCGAGCGGGTGGGAGTGACGTGGGGGCCGGCACGCGGGTTCTACATCGAGGCGCGAAAGCCGCTGGAGGCGGATGAGCCGGTTCCTGGCGCCGCCGCCTGAACGGCAGCTCGAGCCCGGCCCGCCGCCCCGGTTCTCCGTCCTCGTGCCGGCCTACAACGCGGCCGCCACGATCGCGGAGGCGGTGGAGTCGGCGCTCGGCCAGACGGCGCCGCCGCACGAGGTGATCGTCTGCGACGACGGCTCGACCGACGACCTCGAGGGTGCGCTCGCTCCCTACCGCGACCGGATCGTGCTCGTCCACAAGGAGAACGGCGGCGGCGCCTCCGCGCTGAACGCGGCCGCGGCGGGGGCGAGCGGCGACTTCCTCGTCGTCCTCGACTCGGACGACGCGTATCTGCCGACGCGGCTCGAGGCGATGGGCGCGCTCGCGTCGGCCCGGCCCGACCTCGACGTCCTCTCGACCGACGCGCTGCTCGAGGTCGACGGCCGCGCTGTGGCCCGCTTCTACACCGGGGCCCAGCCGTTTCCGGCCGGCCGACAGCGCGAGGCGATCCTCGACCGCTGCTTCCTCTTCGCGCCCGCCGTCCGCCGGGACCGGCTCGAGCGGATCGGCGGCTGGGACGAGTCGATCCCGATCGCCTACGACTGGGACTGCTGGCTCCGCCTCGTCCTCGACGGCTGTGCTGTCGGCATCGTCGACGAGCCGCTCGTCCGCTACCGGCTCCGTCATGGGAGCCTGGCCTCGCGGCGGGCCGCCGCGCTTCGCGACCGGGTCGTGGTGCTCGAGAAGGCGCGGTCGCACCCGACGCTGACCCGGACCGAGCGGCGGCTGCTCGAGCACTCGCTCCGCGTCAAGCGCCGCCGCGCGCTGCTCGCGGAGGCCGAGGCCGCGGTGCGCGGCGGCGACGGCGCACGGCGGAGCACGCTCGCCCTCGCGGCAGCCCCGGGCCTGCCGCTCGCCACGCGCGCGAAGGCGCTCGCGGCGGCGCTCTTCCCCGCGGCCGCGCGCCGGCGGCTCGAGGCGCGCGAGGCGCAAACGGGCCGCTCGCGGCTCGAGCGGCCGGTTCCCGATGGAGAGTGAGAGCCCTGAGCTCTGAGACCGCACCGCCGCAGACGACGCCGGACGCCGGCGTCTCCGAGGCCGCCGCGACGACCGGGGCCTCGGTCGCCCGCGGCGGGCTGTGGAGCGCCGCGAGCAATCTCGTGCCGCAGTTCTTCGTGCTGGCCGTCTCGATCGCGGGGGCCCGCTTCCTCGGCCCGAGCGGGCTCGGCCGCCAGAGCTTCATCGCCTACGTCGTCGCCTCGACGCAGACCCTTCTCGCGCTCGGCGTGCCGCTCGCCCTGATGCGCACCGTCGGCCAGTCGGTGGGCGCGGGCAAGAAGGCGGAGGCGCGCGGCCTCGTCGCTTGGACGTGGCGGCTAGTGCTCTTCAGCTCCCTGCCCGCCTTCGGGGTGCTCGCCGGCGCGGCCGTCTTCGGCGCCGAGCCGCGCACGGCGTGGATCCTCGCCGCGGCCACGGCGGCAGTCGGCGTCGTGACCGCGGTTCCGGGCGCGGTCCTCAGCGGTCTCCAGCGCTGGCGCGACATCTCGATCGTGACCATCGCCGCGAACGGCGCGGGCGCCGCGATCACGATCCTCGTCCTCGCGATCGGCGGCGGGATCACCGGCATGATCGCCGTGCAGCTCGGGGTGGCGATCGCGATCCTCGTCGCGGTGTCGATCCTCGGGCGGCGGCGCCTGCGCGCCGCGGCCCCGGTGGCCGCCGATCCCGGCCCGCTCCGGCGAAGCATGCTGCGCTACGCGGGCTCGGCGCTGGCGGGGTCGCTCATCACCCTCATCGTCTTCCGCCGCTCCGAGTTCTTCTTCCTCGAGCACTACGCGGACGACCGCGAGGTTGCCCTTTACTCCGTCTCCTTCGCTGCGGTGACCACGCTCGTCCTCGTCCCTCAGGCGCTCGCGGGGGTGGTGTCGCCGGCGGTCGCGACGCTCTACGGGGCGGGGCAGCACGAGCGCATCCGCACCGGCTACGGGCGCACGATGCGGCTGCTCCTCGTCGCCGCGCTGCCCGTCACGGCCGGGGCGCTCGCGCTCGGGCCGGAGACGATCAGGCTCGTCTTCGGCAGCGGCTTCGCGGGGACGAAGGTGCCGCTCCTCCTGCTGCTCGTGCCGTTTCCGCTCATCCCGCTGATGAACGCGAGCTACTCGCTCATCGTCGGCCTCGGCAAGATCCGGTTCCCGCTCGTCGTCGGGGCGGGGTCGGCGGCGCTCAACATCGGGCTCGACTTCGCGCTCATCCCCCACCACGCAGCCGTCGGGGCCGCGATCGCGAACGGGTGCGCCCAGGGCGCGACCGCGCTCGCGACAATCCTGTACGGAGCCCGGCTCGCGGGCCCCGTGCGGTGGGAGCCGGCGGCGCTCCTGCGGGCGTTCGTGGCCTCCGTTGCGGCCGGCGGCGTGGCCTGGGTCGCGCTCGAGCTCCTCGGCGGCGTGGCGGGCGTCGTCGTCGGCGTTGTGAGCGGCGTGGCGGCGTTCACGGCCCTCGCCGCAGCGCTGCGGATCCTGTCGCGGGACGACGCGGGCTGGTTCGAGCGCAGCTTCGGGGGCCGGATCGGCGTCGTCGCGCGCCGCCTCGGGGCGAGAGTGTGACGATCGCGGCGCCGCCGCCGGACGGGCCGCTCGAGGCGGTTCCCCGGCCGACCTTCTCGGTTATCGTCGCCGCCTACCAGGCCGCCGAGACGATCGGCGAGGCGCTCGACTCGGTGCTGGCGCAGACCGTGCCGCCGCACGAGATCGTCGTCTGCGACGACGGGTCGACGGACGACCTCGACGCGGCGCTCGCGCCGCTCCGGGACCGGATCGTCCTCGTGAGGAAGGAGAACGGCGGCGAGGCCTCGGCGAAGAACGCGGCCGCCCGCGCCGCGACCGGCGAGTTCGTCGCGATCCTGGACGCCGACGACGTCTACCTCCCGGGGCGGCTCGAGGCGCTCGGCGCGCTCGCCGCGGCGCGGCCGGACCTCGACCTGCTGACGACAGACGCGTACCTCGAGGTCGAGGGGCGGGTCGTGAGACGCGTGTACGGCCACGACTGGACGTTCGAGGTCGAGGACCAGCGGCGGGAGATCATGCGCCGGAACTTCGTCTTCGGCCATGCAGCGGTCCGTCGCGAGCGGCTGCTCGCCGCCGGCGGCTTCGACGAGACGATCCGCTTCACCACCGACTGGGAGTGCTGGATGCGACTGATCCTCGGCGGCAGCCGTGCCGGCGCCGTCCTCGAGCCGCTTGGCCACTACCGCGTGCGGCCGACGGCCCTCTCCGCCGACCGCACCCGGATGACCGCCGGCCGCGTGCAGAGTCTGCGCAAGGGGCTAACGCATCCGGCGCTCCGGCCGGCGGAGCGAGAGGCGGGGCGCATGCGGCTGGCCGAGCTCGAGCGCGAGCTCGCGGTGCTGCGCCTGCGCGACGCGGTGCGCTCGGGAGGCGCGGAGACGCGGCGGCTCGCGCTCGGCCTCGCCGTCGGGCGCGGCATCCCGACCGAGACCCGGCTCAAGGCGCTCGCCGCGGCGCTCGCCCCCGCGCTCGCCGGGCGGCTGCTCAGACGGCGCGACCGGCGCGTGTGGCTCGGGGCCGGCGAGACGACGGTCGAGCGCGTCTGATCCGCCACGCCTCCCAGCGGGCGGGCAGGAGCTCGCCGGTGACGGCCTTCCAGAGGAACGACGACCGGCTGTCCCAGTCCTTGACGCCGATCCGGCGCAGCCGGTACGGGTCGGTGCCGGCGCCGTTCCGGCCGGGGTCGGTCGTGAAGGCGGCGCGATAGCCGGCGGCGAGGGCGGCGGCGCGCGCCGCCTCGTCGCTCCGTCCGTGCGGGTAGGCGAGGAGCGGGACGCTCGGCAACCGCGCCTCGAGATCGCGGCGCGACCCCTCGAGCTCGTCGGCGAGCGCGGAGGCCTCGAGGTCCGGGAGCAGCGCGTGCCGGCGCGTGTGCGAGCCGATCGCCACCCCGGCGGCGGCGAGGCGCTCGAGCTCCTCCCACGAGGCGATCGGCTCGTCGCCCGCCCACCACGAGCGGCCGCCGACCTCCTGGGTCGGGACGAAGAGCTGCGGCCGGACCTGGGCGTGGCGAAGCAGCGGCTCGACGCAGTCGCGGAAGCCGTCGTCGAGGGTGACGACGTAGCTCCGCCGCGGGAGCTCGGCCAGCTCGCCCGTGTGGAAGGCGGTCAGCTCGTCGGGCGCGAGCGGCCGGAACCGGAGCAGGCGCAGCAGCCGCATCTGGCGCGCGAAGCGGCCGGGCGCGACGTCCAGCCGCTCCTGGCCGGGCTTTCCGTCGCCCGCGAGCCGGTGGTAGTAGAGGGCGACGTAGGAGCTTCGCGTCAGGCGTCGCCACTCGGCTCGCGTCGCGTTCGCGCGGACACCGGCCCAGAAGGCGGCGTCGAGCGGGCGCAGCGGCCGCGGGAGGCGGACGGTCAGGCGCCGCGCGATCCTGCGCCTCCAGCCGGCGTCGAACCAGGCGCCGGCCTCGGTCCCGGCGAGCCGGCGCGGATCGGCGCGCAGCGCGTCGACGGCGAGACGCCCGCGCAGCTCCGCCCGCTCGACCGCTGTCCGCTCAGACATCCGCGCCCGGTAGTTTCGCGCAGGTGATCGCGACGCCTGCCGGACGCGAGCGGCCTACCGTCGCCCTCCTGCCGTGGGGGAACGTGCTCGAGGACTTCCTCTCCACGGCGGAGATCTCGCTCGACGACTTCCTCGGCGACTTCGTCGGCAGCTGGATGTTCGGCTACGTCGAGGCGCTCCAGCGCGTCGAGGTGAGAACGGCGATCGTCTGCGTCTCGCGGCAGGTCGACCGGCCCGGGCACGAGGTGCACGGCGCGACCGGCGCCGAGATCGTGCTGCTTCCGCCGACCTGGGCCTACCGGCGGCTCTCGCCGCACGTCCGGAACCCGTACGGCCGCAGCGTCGAGCAGGTCTTCGGCGAGGTTCCTCGGCCGCTGCGGCCGGCACTCGTCCCGCTGCGCGACGCGCTGCTCTTCCTCCCCACGCCGCCGGTCGCGCTCGCTCGCACGCTCCGCCGGCTCGGCTGCGACGCGATCCTGTGCCAGGAGTACGAGTACCCACGCTTCGACGTCTGCGCCGCCGTCGGCAGGCTGACCCGGCTGCCCGTGTTCGCGAGCTTCCAGGGCGGCGACTACCAGCGGAGCCGCCTCGAGCGCGTGACGCGGCCGATCGCCCTCCGCGGCGCGCGGGCGCTGATCGTGCCGACGGCGGCGGAGGCGGAGCGGCTCCGGCGGGTCTACGGCGTCGACGAGGGACGGGTGGCGAGGATCTTCAACCCGGTCGACACCGCGGTTTGGCGGCCCGGCGGCCGCGAGGAGGCGCGGCGCCGGCTCGGGCTTTCTCCCGAGGCGCGGGTCGCGGCGTGGCACGGGCGCGTCTCGATCGCGAAGAAGGGGCTCGACGTCCTGGCTTCGGCGTGGGCGGCGATCTGCCGGGCGCGGCCCGACGCGGATCTCCGGCTGCTGCTCGTCGGCGCCGGGCACCACACAGAGGAGCTCGACCGGCTCCTCGCCGATCCGGCGATTCGCGGGGTCCACCGCGTCGAGCGCTTCGTCCACGACCGCGCGGAGCTCCGCGACCTGCTCGTCGCGGCCGACGCCTACGCGTTCCCCTCGCGGCTGGAGGGCTTCGCGGTCGCGCTCGTCGAGGCGATGGCCTGCGGGGTGCCGCCGGTCGCGGCGGACGCGTCCGGCGTGCGCGAGATCCTCGGCGCCGACTCGGCCGGCACGCTCGTGCCGCGCGACGATCCCGACGCCCTCGCGCGCGGGCTGCTCGAGCTCCTCGACGACCCCCAGGCGGCCCGCGAGCGCGGCGCGGCCGCACGCCGCCGTGTCGAGACCGCGTTCTCCCTGGAGCGAGTCGGCGCCCAGCTGCGCGAGCTCTTCTTCCCGGCGTGAGGATCGCGGTCTACTCCGACTCGAGCCTCTTCGGCGGCGCCGAGACGAGCCTCGGGCACCTGCTCGCCGAGCTCGACGCCGGCCTCGACCTCGTCGTCCTCGGGATCGAACGCGAGGTCGTCGCCGAGCTCGCCGCCCGCCGGCCGAGGGCGCGCGCAGAGGTGCTGCCGGCGGTGCGGACGAAGCGCGACGTGGCGACGTTCGCGGCCCACGTCCGGGCGCTGCAGCGCCTTCACCCGGATGTCTTGCACGCGAACCTGACAACCCCCGCTTCGTGCCAATACGCGCTGCTCGCCGCGACCCTCGTCCCGCGCGTGCGGACGGTCGCCGTCGAGCAGCTTCCGTATCCGCTCGCCGGCCGGCTCCAGCGGGGGCTGAAGCGCTTCACCTCCCGGCGTCTCGCGGCGCACGTCGCCGTGGGCGAGCCGGCGGCCCGCGAAGTGGAGAGGCTGGCCGGCCTCGCGGCGGGCTCCGTGCGGTCGATCCCGAACGGCGTGCCGGACGCCGTGCTCGAGCCGCTCCCGCGCCCGTTCCCGGGGCCGACGATCGGCTCCGTCGGGCGGCTCGACCGCCAGAAGGGCTACGACGTGCTGCTCCAGGCGCTCGCCGTCCTTCCGGGCGCCGCGCTCGTCCTCGTCGGCGACGGGCCGGAACGCGAGCCGCTCGAGACGCTCGCACGCGACCTCGGCCTCGGAGGTCGCGTCCGCTTCGCGGGCTGGCAGGCGGAGCCGCGCCGCCACCTCACCACCTTCGACGTCTTCGCGCTGCCCTCGCGCTTCGAGGGCTTCCCGCTCGCGATCGTCGAGGCGATGCTGGCCGAGCTGCCCGTCGTCGCGACCGCCGTCGGCAGCGTGCCGGAGGCCGTGCGCGAGGACGAGACGGGCCTCCTCGTGACACCGGACGAACCGGCCGTGCTCGCCGCCGCGCTGGGCCGCCTCCTCGAAGACCCGACCCTCCGCGATCGGCTCGGCGCGCGCGGTCGCGCTCTCGCCCTCGAGCGCTTCACCGCCGCCGCGATGGCACGCTCGTTCGAGCGCCTCTACGAGGAGATCCTGCGGTGAGCCTCCGCAGCGCGGACGTCCGGTTCCTCCTGCCCCGGCCGCCACGGACGGCCTTCGTCGAACCCGGGCTCGAGAGCTGGCGCGATGGGCTCGAGCAGGCGGGCGTCGAGCTCGTCGAGGACAGGGCCGACCTCGCCGTCGTGCGCGCGAGCCATCCGCTGCCCGAGGCGGAGGCATACGTCGTCGTAGGCCGCGGCGGCCGGAGGGCCCTGCGCGGCTGGGGCCCCGTTCGGCGGTACGCGGCGCTCCCGGAGCCGCGGGAGCCGCAGGTGATCGTCCCGGTCGACCGCCCCGCCGTCGCCTCCTACATGATCCGGAACTGGACAGTGCCGGACTCCGTGCTGCGGCGGCGGCGCAACGACCTCGCGCGGCTTGCGATCTCGCTCGGCGTCTTCCCCGAGCTTGGCCGCTCGCTCGCCGTCGCCACGCCGGAGGGACCGCCGTTCGTCGTCGCCGCGGGGGCGGAGCTCGGCGTTCCTGCCGACGCGAGCTGGTTCCTGACCCTCGGCGAGGGGGACGCCCTCACCCGCGCCGTCTTCCAGCTCTTCGGCCCCGGCGAGCGCGAGCCGGAATGGGTGCTGAAGCTCTCGCGCGTCCGCGCCTACACCGCGCCGTTCGAACGCGACGAGCGCGGCCTGCGGCTCGCGGCGGCGTCAGGCGACGTCGTCGTCAAGCACGCGCCGCGCCTGCTCGGCCGCTTCGAGGCCGACGGCCTCCCGTGCTCCCTCGAGTCCGCCGCCGCGGGCCTGCGGCTCACTTACCTGCTCCAGCGCCGCGGCTCGCGCCGGGACAAGCTGCGGGCCATCGACGCCGTCGCGGGCTGGGCGCTCGACGCCGCCAAGGCGACCGCGGCGCCGGCCGGCGCGCTCGACGACGAGCGGCGGCGCCTCGAGCAGGACGTCCTCCCGCGCTACCTACAGGTGCCGCCGGACCTCGTCTCGCGCCTCCCCCCGCTTCCGGCCGTGCTCCAGCACAACGACCTCGGCTGCTGGAACGTCGTCGTCGGGCGCGGGTTCACCGTCGTCGACTGGGAGTCCGCGCGCCGGCACGGCTTCGCGCTCTGGGATCTCCTCTACTTCCTCGTCGACGCGCTCGTCCACCTCGACGGCGCGTGGCAGCCCGACCGCCGCGAGCCGCACGCGGCGCGCCTGCTCCTCGGCGAGACGCCGTCTTCCGAGATCCTCTTCCGCTGGGTCCGGGAGGCGGTGCGCTCCCTCGACCTCCCGGCAGACGCCGTCGGTCCCGTCGTCACCCTCGGCTGGCTCCACCACGGGCTCTCGCCGGTGGCGCGGGACGAGGCGAGCCGGACGCTCGCCCCCGGCCTACGCTCGCACGGAACCTTCGCCGAATGGATGGCCAAGGTGTGGCTGGGCACCGAGGGCCTCGGCCCCGAGTGGTCCAGCTGGCGCGGCTAGTCTCCGCGCCGCGAGCAGGCGCGCGTAGAGCCGCTCGTGGGCCGCGACCGAGGCATCCCAGGTGAGGTTCTCGCGCGCCCAGGACCGGGCCCGCTCGCCGAGGTGCGCCCGCAGCTCCCGGTCCTCGAGGACGTGCGCGATCCGCTCGGCGAACTCCTCGTCCGTCTCGGCGACCAGCAGCTGGTCGCCGTCCGTCACGTCCAGCCCCTCGACGGCGAGGCTCGACGCGACGACGGGCTTTCCGGCCGCAAGCGCCTCGAGCACCTTGACGCGCATCCCGCCGCCGAACCGGATCGGCGCGGCGACCACGGCGGCGCGCTCGACGTACGGCGCGAGGTCGGACACGCGGCCGGTGACGAAGACGCCGTCGGCTGCGCCCGCCCGCAGCGCCACCGGAGGCTTGTCGCCCACGACGTGGAGCGACGCGTGCGGAAGGCGCCGGCGGACGAGCGGGAAGATCGAGCGCACCAGGCGATCTGCGGCGTCGACGTTCGGCGGGTGCACGAAGTTGCCGACGAAGAGGACGTCGTCGTCGCCGGGCCCCGTGCCGAACGAACGCTCGGCGAAGTCGGTCCCGAACGGGATCCGCACGATCTCGGTCGCCGAGGCGTGGGCGGCGAGGGCGCGGGCGTCGCGCTCGGTGAAGACGACCGCCGCGTCGACGCGCGAGAGCACCTCGCGCTCGAAGCGCCGCCAGGCGCGGACGTCGAGCCGCCGGAGCAGCCGGTCGCGCCTCGACGTGCGGCGGTACTCGATCGCGGCGCTCGTCGGCGGGTCGGGCTCGCCGAGCACGGCGAGCGTCCCGGCCACGCCGACCTCTCGGAGGTAGATGCCCATCGCCGTGTACTCGACCTGGACGACGTCCGGGCGCCACTCGCGCAGCACCTCGAGCAGGCGCCGGCGGAAGACGCCGACCTCGAGCTCGGTCGCCCAGAGCGGCGTTCCGGCGAGCAGGAACAGCCTCGCCCGCACGCCGTGCAGCGCCCGCAACCGCGGCGAGCGCGCCACATCCCGCCGCTCCACCTCGACGACGAGGTCGAGGCGCGTCCGCAGGCGCGGGTCGACCGGCGCGTCGTCGGGATGCCTCAGGCACATGAGCGCGACCCGGTGACGAGCGGCCATCCGGTCGAGGAGCTGCGCGATGACGCGCGAGCCGCCGTGGCCGCCGTCGAGGCTTGGCGGGAACGGCGCCAGGAAGAGCAGGCGCAGGGGCTCGGGGCCGGGCGGCGGCTCGTCGGCGAGAGCAGGTGCGGGCTGCGCAGAGGCGCGGCGGGCGAGGAGGACGTAGCCGACGGCGATGATCACCTCGCTCCCGAGGCGCGCACCGGCGAGGCCCGTCAGCGAGCCCGCGGCAGCCGCCAGCGCCCCGCCGAGCGCGAGCGCGAGCGACGCGAGGCCGAGGATCGGGATCTCGTCACGCTGCCGCCCGGCCCGCAGGACCTCGACGTTGAAGACGAGCGCCACGAACCGAGCGACCACGACGAGCGCGAAGAGGGAGACCGCGGGCGTCAGGTCGGGCAGCGGGCGGTGGAGGAGGAAGCGCAGGAACGGCTCGGCCAGCAGGGCAAAGGCGCCGGCGAGAAGGACGCCGAGGCAGAGGCCGGCCGCGCGCCGGTGTCGGGCGAGCCACCCCGAGTCCCCCAGCTCGTCCAGCGCCTCCGCCGAGAGGAGCGGCGCGTAGGTCGTCTGTAGCAGCGGGCCGTAGACGCCGGCCACCGCGAGCGAGCCAAAGAAGCCGATCGCGAGCATGTCGGCCTGTCCCTGGACGACGATCGCGAGCGTCGCGAGCGCGAACGGCAGCTGGGCGCGGGCGAGACCGTGCAGCCTCGCGACTCCGCTCTGCGGGATCCGGCGCGCGAGGACGGCGCGGGCGATCGTGCCGCCGGCGCGGCCGAGCGTCAGGCCGAGCAGGGCCCACGTGAACGCGGAGCCGTGGAAGGAGCCGATCGAGGCGATCGCCAGGATCGCGACCGACTCGGCGAGCGAGACGGCGCCCTCGACGCGCAGCATCCCCGACGCGTTCATCGCGCCCGAGTAGCTGGACGAGATGGCGAGGGCGAACGGGAGCGGCGCGACGAGCAGGAGCACGGGGTCGTGGCCGCCGAGCCCCGCAGCCCACAGCACCGAGTAGAGCCCGGCGCCGCCGAACGCCGCGCCGACCCGCAGGCGCTCGGTCGCCCGCAGCGGCGGCTCCGCGGTCCCGAAGGTCAGCCGCGGCAGCGACAGCGTCGTCGCGAAGCCGAGCTCGGCGAGGGAGCCGCAGAGGAAGCTAGCCGCCGAGGCCAGCGCGAGGCGGCCCACGTCGTCGAGCGATCCGCGCCGCGCCACGAGCAGGAGCAGGCCGAGCTGGACGAGCGGCGGCGCGAGCTTCGCGACGGTCCCGGCGCGCATCCCCTCGCAATTCGCGGACCGCCGAAGCCTCTCCTCCCGCTACGCGACGTTTGACACATCACCGCTCGCGTGTAAGCGTCAACGCCCTAGATGGCGGGCAGCATCAGAGGCGTCACCGCGCGGCGCGGGCTTACCGGCAGCAGCCGCACGATGAAGCGGCTCTGGGACGAGCGAGCGCGCCGGGACGCCTTCCGCTTCATCGAGTGGAATCCGAAGCACTGGCACGGAGACGTCGACGCGTTCTTCAGAGTCGGCGAGGAGCGCACAAGCCTGCTGGTCGATCCCGTCCTCCGGGATTACGGCCCGACGCCGGGTGCCGAGTTCGCCGTCGAGGTGGGCTGCGGCGTCGGCCGCTTCGCCCGAGCTCTCGCAGCTCGCTTCGGCCACGTCATCGGAGTCGACGTCTCGCAGGAGATGATCCGAAAGGCCCGCGAGCTCAACCCGCCGACCCACTTCCCGAACCTCGCGTTCGCAGCCGGAGACGGCGTCACGCTGCCCGTGAGCTCTGCAACGGCCGCGTTTGTGTTCTCGTACGAGGTCTTCCAGCACATGCCGTCGCGTCGCGTGATCGACGCGAACCTGCGGGAGGTGGCCCGCATACTCGCCCCCGATGGCACCGCGTTGCTGCACTTTCCGTATGCGAAAGCCCGGTGGTCGAGCTGGGCTCCCGCCCGGGCGGCGTACGACCTCCTGCGGGCGGCCAAGCACAGCGTCCGGCGCGCCGACGTGCTGGTGGCAGACCCGACGTACCGGGGGATACCGTGGTTGCCGCTCCCTGGAATCGTCTCCGCGTGCGAGGCGGCCGGGCTCCGCGCCGTCGAGACGCGCCACGATCCCACGAACTCGAGCCACGTGTTCGTCATCACGAAGAGGAGTGCGGCCTCGGCGGAGTAAAGAACGAGACGCTCTGGCTAAACCTCTACACTCTGGATGCCGAAGTAGGCGTTTGCTGACGCACGGCACCAGGCGACGCAGCAGTACTCGCATACGCACGGCCACCCAGACACCATGAACTCCGGAGGAGCAGAAGCTCTCAAAGCGGCGATCCGCCGATCGTTGCTTCTGATCGTCCTGCTCGTGCTGCTCGGAGTCGTCGCGGTGAACGCGTTCAAGCAGCTCCGCGGGCCCCGCTACCAGGCGAACGCTCGCGTCCTCATCTCGACGACGTCGATCGCGGAGATCATCACGCAGACCACCCCGCCCTTCGTCGACCCGAACCGCATCGAGGCGACCGCTCGAGCGCTCGCCGGCTCGCCCGAGGTCTACAAGCTGGCGGCGCAACGGGTCGGGAACTCCCTCGGCACTCCCGCCGAGATGGGGGCCGCGACGAGTGTCTCGGGAGGGAACAACGACGACATCCTGACCTTCAGCGCCACGAGCGACGATCCGAACCGCGCCGTCGGGATCGCCAACGCCGTGGCGCATGCCTACACCGTCTTCCGCGCGAACCTGAACGGCGAGACGATCCAGAAGACGGCGACCGAGCTGCGCGCGAAGCTCAACGCGCTGAAGCCGAACGATCCCGCCCGGGCCGACATCCAGAAGCTCCTCAACACGCTCGACGCGCTCTCGACGGCGAACTCCGGCGACGCGAAGGTCGTCGAGACCGCGGCGTCGGCGGCGAAGACGAGCCCGGCACCGGTCAAGGACTCGCTGCTCGGCTTCTCGATCGGCCTCGTCATCGCGCTGCTCGTGGTCGCGGTGCGCGAGGCGATCGACACGACCGTTCGCTCCGAGAGCGACGTCGAGGACGTGCTCGCGGTGCCGGTGCTCGCGACGGTCCGCAGCCTTCCACGGCGGACGAAGATGGTCACCTACGGCCGTCACGAGGCCGCCTTTGCCGACACCTACGCCTTGCTCGCCGCGAACCTCGCGCAGGCGCGCGTCGAGAGCAAGCGGGAGATCCTCGCCGTCACGAGCGCCGTCTCCCGTGAGGGCAAGACGACGACCGCGGCCAACCTGGCCGTGTCCCTCGCCCGCCGGGGGATGAACGTCATCCTATGCGACTTCGACTTCCGCAAGCCGGCGCTCGCCGATCTCTTCCACGTCCCGAGGGACTCTCCGGGCGTGCTGCAGGTGCTCGAGGGCTCCGCGACCCTCAAGGACTCCCTCTGGTCCGTGACTTTGACCGGACCACGGCCGCGGATCGCTCAGAACGGCGCGGGCCCCTTCCCCGAGGGGGCGCCCTCCGGGAACGGGGAGTCGGCCGCCTCGACCGGCTCGCTCCGCCTGCTCGCGTCCGGCGGCACGGTCCGGAGCTCGGTTGCGCATGGGCCCCGGCTCGCGCCGCTTCTGAAGCAGCTTCGAAGCCAGGCGGACATCGTCATCCTCGACACGCCTCCCGCGCTCCTGACGGTCGAGGTCGCCGAGCTCTCGCAGCTCATCGACGACGTGCTCGTCGTCGTCCGACAGGGCCGGGTCAGCCAGCGAAGCCTGCGCTCCCTCGGCCGCCAGGCGCGGTCGTGGTCCGCCGAGCTCGCCGGCGCAGTCATCACCGACGCGCCGGGCGACGAGCAGTACGCGTACTACGGGAGCCGCTAGCGCCCTTGCGATCGTCGCGGCTCCTGCTCCCCCGGGCCGAGCTCCTCGTGCCCGCGTCGGGCGCGGCCGCGACGCTCTTCGCCGCCTACCTCTCGGTCCAAATGGGGGCGCACATCGGCTTCGGCCTGGTGCTCCTCGTCTCGCTGTTCATCGCCTCGGTGCTCGGCTTCCTCGTCGTCCCGCACCTGATGGTGGCAGCCATGATCCCGCTGTTCGCGCTGATCCCCGCGGCCAAGCTCTTCGTCAGCCCGCAGATCGGACCGCTGAAGGACCTCGTCGCACTGGCCGCCATCGTCGCCGCAGGCATCGTCGCGCTGGAGAGGCGTCCAGGGCGCCGGCGCGTCTCCCTGGACAACCGCGTCCTCCTCGGCGTCGCCTTCCTGCTCGGGCTCTACGTGGTCAACGTCGGCGGCGGCCACGGGATCGCATGGGCGCAGGGAGTTCGGCTCACGGGCGAGCCGCTCCTCCTGCTCCTCGTCGGCTTCACACTCGTCGACCCGCGGCGCACACTTCGCTACGCCGTCCCCTCGCTCGTCGCCACGGCGTGCTTCGAGGCATCGTACGGCCTCCTCCAGCAACTCGTGGGCCCGTGGACGCTGCTGGGGTGGGGCTACTCGTGGAGCGCGCAACTCCGCACCTACGGCGGTCACCTGCGCAGCTTCGGCACGATGGAGGATGCGTTCGCCTACGCCGCCTTCCTCCTCTTCGGCCTCGTCGCGGTCGTTTTCTGGACGCGCCGAGGTGTGCTCGCAGCGGCGTGCGGGACGCTGATCGTCGGCGGGATCGCCGTCGCCTACGTCCGGACTGCCGCGCTGATCGGCGTCGCCCTCGTCGGTCTCTGGGTTGCACGCAAGGGCTATATCCCGTCCGCGGTCTTGATCCTCTCCGCGGCGGTCGCAGCGATGGCGTCGATCCTCGTCGTGAACGCGGGAGCGACGCAGACGAGCAGCTACACGTCTCGATCGTCGAGCATCACCCTCAACGGCCGCACATCGGCGTGGAAGGCCGCGCTCGGGTCGCCCGGTGAATGGCCGTTCGGTCGAGGCGTGGGCAAGGTCGGCACTGCCGCACAACGTGCGACCTACACCTTGACGCCGGGGGCGAGCGCCGTCCCGGCGACGCGCGCCGTCGATTCCGGGTATCTCGCGACGATCGCCGACGTCGGCCTCGCCGGCGCCGCCGTCCTCCTCGCTCTGCTCGCGCGCCTCGTCGCGCTCGCGACCGGCGCGATCAGGCGAGGCAGGGATGCGGGCTGGCTCGGCCTCGGGTTGCTCGTCGTGATCATGCTCGACGCGGTGACGCGCGCCTCCTTCACCGGATTCCCGACGGCGTTCCTCGGCCTGCCGCTGATCGGCATCGCGCTGGCGGCGGCGAGGCAGGCCGACCGCCTCGCGGAGGAGGGACCGGAGCGGCGAATTCGGCGCTGAAACCGGCGCGTCGATGATCGACACCCACTGCCACCTCCTTCCCGCGCTCGACGACGGGCCGCAGCGCCTGACCGGCTCGGTCGACCTGGCCCGGCAGCTCGTCGCCGCGGACGTGTCGTTCGTCCTCTGCACGCCGCACTTCTCGCGCCTCTTCCCGACCTCGGTCGAGGTCGCGCGCGAGCGGCTCCTCGAGCTGCGCGCGGAGCTGTTCGCACATGGGATTCCGCTCAAGCTCGGCCTCGCGGGGGAGATCAGTCCGGGGCTCACGGTCTCCGGGAGCTCCGCCGACCTCGTCGCCCGCAGCGTCGGCGGCTTCGTGCTCGTCGAGCTCGAGCCCGACACGCCCGTCGACTTCCTCTCGATCGCGCTCGACCGGCTGGGCGAGAGCGACCTGCGGCCGATCTTCGCCCATCCCGAGCGCTGCCGGGCGATCCGCAGCCGGCCGCGGCTCCTCGACGAGGCACGTGCCGCGGGCGCGCTCGTCCAGGTCGTCGCCCCGAGCCTCACCGGCCGTTGGGGAGGGGACGCGGCGACCGCAGCCTGGCGGCTCCTCGACGCAGGCTGCGTCGACCTGCTCGCGAGCGACGCGCACCGCGCCCGGCGCGACGGCGCGCACATCGAGCGCGCGGCGGCGCTCGTCGAGGGGCGTTTCGGCCGAGAGGTGCTCCACAGCCTGACCGAGCGGGCGCCGGCTGCGCTCCTCAGGCGCTCGCCTCAGCCAGCGTGAACGGTCTCGACGCGACCGCAGTCGTCCTCAACTGGCGGACGGCCGACTACACGATCCGATCCGCCCGCGCGTTGATCGCGGACGGCCTCCTGCCGGAGCAGGTCGTGGTCGTCGACAACGCGTCCGGCGACGGCAGCCTGGATCGGATCCGGGCGGAGCTTCCGCAGTGCCCGCTCGTCGCGCTCGAGGAGAACGCCGGCTTCGCGCGGGGAAACAACGCCGGCGCCCGCGCGCGTCCCGCCTCGGCGTATCTCTTCGTGAACAGCGACGCGTTCGTCCACGCGCCCGGAAGCGTGCGGCGGCTGCTCGACGCGATCCGGCCCCCGCGCGTGGGACTCGCGGTACCGCGCCTCCTGAACGAGGACCTGACGCTCCAGCCGAGCGTCGTCCCGACGAGCTCACCCCTTCCTGAGCTCGTCCGCGCCTCCGGTCTCTCGCGCTTCGTGCCGAACCGCCTCCAGCCCTTGCTGTCCACGCACTGGAACCACGGCGAGTCGAGGACGATCCAGGCGGCGACGGGAGCCGTGATCGCCGTGCGCGACGACGTGTGGAGGCTCCTCGGCGGCTTCGCCGAGCAGCGGTTCATGTACGCGGAGGACATCGACCTCTTCTGGCGCGCCCGCGAGCTCGGCTGGACGACCCGCTTCGTCGCGGAGGCGGAGTTCGTGCACCTCGGGAACGTGTCGGCTGGGACTCGCTGGAGCGACGCCGAGCGGGCAGAGCGGGTCGCGCGGGCCCAGGCGGCGATGATCCGCGAGCACCTGACGCGCACGAAGGCGACGGTCACGCTCGGCCTGATGGCGCTCGGCGTCGGCGGGCGGGCGCTCGTCTACCGAGCGCTCGGGAATCGCGCCGCCGCCGAGACGATGACGGGCTGGCTCCGCGGCTACCTCGCGGGCACTCGAGATTCTCGGTAGGCGCGCCGGAAGACCTCGAGCACGCCGCGGGCGGTCTGCTCCCAGGAGTAACGGCCGACGGTCTCCGTCCCCCGCGTCCGCAGCTCGGCGCGCAAGCCCTCGTCGTGCACGACGCGGCGGATTGCGGCCGCCCAGGCCTCCTCGTCGCCGAGCGGCAGGAGCAGCGCGCCCGCGCCGGAGACCTCGCGCAGGGCGGCGATGTCGCTCGCCAGCACCGGGCAGCCGCGGGACATCGCCTCGAGCGACGTGAAGCCGAACCCCTCGTAGGTCGAGGGCAGGACGACGGCGACCGCCGAGCGGTAGAGCCCGTCGAGCTCGGCGTCGGAGACGTCGCTCAGGATCTCGATCCGGTCGCGTGAGCGCGCCGCCGCGATCGCGTCGGTCGTCTCGGCGAGGCCGCCGCGGGCGCGACCGGCGAGGAGCAGGCGCGCGGGCACGTCGGCGCGGTCGAACGCGCGGACGAGGAACGGCAGGTTCTTGTTCGGGCCGAGGTTGCCGACGTATACGACGAAGGGGCCGTCTCCGGCCCCGGTGCCGGCGGCGGGCCGGCCGTCGGCGGCGGCGACGAAGCCGGGGCCCGAATGGACGACGGCGATCTTCTCTGGATCGACGTCGAAGTAGCGCAGTGTCTCGTCCTTCGCGAACTTTGACACGGCCACGAGCGCCCGAGCCCGCGCAAGCGCCCACGGGTAGAGCCGGCGCTTGTACATGTTGCGGAGGAGCCCATATCCCTGCATCACGGCTGCGTCGTGGATGGTCGCGACGAACGGCCGCCTCGGCGCGAGAACCGGGCCCGTCACGTCGAAGAAGTGGAAGAGATCCGCCCGTTCACGCCGCAGCGCGAGGTGCTCGAGCGCGAGCCGGCCGGGGCCTGCATTCACCCGGCGACTCCGGCCGGCGACGATCTTGACGGCGAGCGACTGGGGGCCTACCGCGTCCGCGCCCGCAGCGGTCGTGAGGAGGATAAGCGAGAGATCCGGATAGGAGTCCGCCACGCTGTCGAGCGCGCGCGCGAGCGCTGCCGCGTAGCGCGGGACGCCCGAATGGCCTCCGGCGATGAGTCCGACGAGGCAGACGCGAGCCGCCATCGGCGGCCATTACAGCACGGCGCCGGTGGCTCGAAAAGAGGGATAGGTCCTAGTCCTCCGGCCCGTTGGTCCTATCCCTCGTTCGAGTGGGTCCTATTCCCTCGCGTGAGGGTCGAGCCGGCCGCGAAGGCCGACGAAACGGACAGCATGCGCCGCCGCCGCCGCCGCCGCCGCTTTCTCTCGCTCCTTCCGCTCGCCCTCGTCCTCACCGCTACCACCGCCGCAGCAAACACCCCGCCCGGCCAGAGCCCCCCGGTCGTCCTGACTCCTCCGACGGTCACCGGCACGGCGGTCCAGGGCAACACGCTGACGGGCTCGTTGGGCTCCTGGGGCGGCCCCACACCCTCCTACTCGACGCGCTGGAACCGCTGCGACACGGCGGGCACGACCTGCGTCGCGCTCTCTGGCATCGGAAGCACCTATCTGCTCACGTCGGCCGACGTCGGCTCGACGATGCGCTACACCGTCGTCGCGACGAACAAGAACGGCTCGACCTCGTCTACGTCCGCTCCGACCGCAGTCGTCGCACCCCCGCCGGCGTCGAGCTCTCCGCCTCCGCCCCCGCCGCCCCCGCCGCCCCCGCCGCCTCCGTCGCCGCCCGCAAACACGGCGCTGCCCACGATCTCCGGCACCACCACCGCGGGGAACACGCTCAAGGCCTCGACCGGAACCTGGTCGGGTAACCCCACCTCGTACGCGTATGCGTGGCGCCGCTGCGACGCCGCAGGCGCGAACTGCAGCGCGATCAGCGGAGCCACCACCTCGTCCTACACGCTGACGTCGGCGGACGTGAACTTCACAGAGCGCGTCGTCGTGACGGCCTATAACTCCGCCGGCTCGGCGAGCGCGACGAGCGCCCAGACCGCAGTCGTGCAAGCCGTGCTGCCCGCTCCCGCTCCCGCACCGTCCTACAGCCGGTTCGGCGCCGCGGCGGGATGGCAGCTGCCCTGGCTCTCCTCGACCGACCGTGCCGCGTACCTCGACAGCGAGAAGGCGATGGGCGTCAAGATCGTTCGCTTCGACATCGACTGGCCGTCGATCCAGAGCGGCGGCTCGACGAGCTACAACTGGGCACCGCAGGACACCGTCGTCCAGGGCCTGAACGCTCGCGGCATGGCGACGCTCGGTGTCCTCGCCTACACGCCGACGTGGGCGCGTCCGTCGACCTGCAACACGACCGACAAATGCGCGCCCGCCAGCGCATCCACCTATGGAACGTTCTGCGGGGCGGCCGCTAAGCATTACCTCCCGATGGGCGTCCACTACTGGGAGGTCTGGAACGAGCCGAACCTCACGGCGTTCTTCCAGCCGAAAGCCGACGTCGTGAAGTACACCGCGATGCTCAAGGCCTGCTACACGCAGATCAAGGCGGTCGACCCGAGCTCGATCGTCGTCACCGGCGGCACGTCGCCCGCCGGCTCGTACAACGCGCCGTGCGGCTCGTCCGCCTGCACCAACGTGAACGGCATCAACTGGCTCGAGGGCATCTACGCAAACGGGGGCAAGGGCTACTTCGACGCCGTCGGTCACCACCCGTACACGTTCCCGTACGACCCGTCGTACGTCGCCGGCTGGAGCGCCTGGTATCAGATTTTCGGTACGAGCCCTAGCCTGCGGAGCGTCATGGTCGCGAACGGCGACGGCGACAAGAAGATCTGGGGCACCGAGTGGGGCGCTCCGACGAACGGCCCCACCGGCTCCGGGTACGTATCGGAGAGCACGCAGGCCGCGCAGGTGACCTCGGCATACACCCTCTGGAAGTCGTACAGCTGGGCCGGCCCGCTCTTCACCTACGAGTTCCGCGACAACGGGACCTCGACGACGTCGCGGGAGAACTTCTTCGGCCTCGTCCGGTACGACCTCTCGCACAAGCCGGCCTACGCCTCGTATCAGGCCGTAGCCGCCGCCGGGTAACCCGACGCGGCTTGGCCAAAGGCGCGCTGCGGACTGCGCCAAGATTGAAAGGCGCTCGGGCGGGCAACCGGCGCCCTCGACGATGAAGAGCGACTTCGGGATCATCCATCTCTGCGAGGCGTTCGCAAGCGGCATCTTGAAGGTCGTCGCCGCGCTCGCGAACGAGACCGCTTCGCGCGGGATCCCGACCGTGGTCGTGCACGGCCACCGTCCCGAGACGCCGGACGAGCTACGCAGTGTCCTCGACCCGCAGGTCCGACTCGTCCTGGTGCCCGGCTGGGAAGAGGGCTTCGGCTGGCCGTCGCCGCTTCCTCTCGTGCGAGCGGCGACCGTCCTCCGGAGCGAGCTTTCCGCGCATCGTACGGGCGTGCTCCACATGCACTCGACACACGCCGGCGTCGTAGGGCGGCTCGTTCCTTCGCCGGGCTGGAAGCGCTTCTACACGCCCCACGGCTATGCGTTTCTCAACACGGGGCACCCGTGGTTCATGCGGTCGCTGGCGGTCGTGACGGAGACCGTCCTCGCGGGCCGGGCGCATACGATCGCGTGCTCGCGCGCCGAGGGTGCGGAAGCTGCGCGTCTGCAATGCCACGGTCGCGTCAGCGTCGTCCAGAACGGCCTCGACACGAAAGCGCTGAGGCCGATCGCTCCCGAGCCCGAAGCGCGCTTCGTCGTCGCCGCGGTGGGACGAGCGGCCTACCAGAGGCGGCCGGACCTCTTCGCCGAGCTCGCCGCCCTGCTACGAGACGAGGTCGACGCCGATCTCGTGTGGTTCGGTGACGGGCCCGAAGGGCCGCGACTCCGCGAAGCAGGCGTACGCGTAAGCGGCTGGTTGCGGCCGGAAGACGTGGCCGCTGCGCTTGGCGGCACGAACGTCGTCGTCCACTTCTCTGCGTTCGAGGGTCTACCGATCGCGCTGCTCGAGGCCATGACCGCAGGAAGGGCGATCGTCGCAAACGATCTCCCCGCGATCCGTGAGGTGGTCGGAGATACCGCCGTCGTCGTTCGCACACCCTCCGAAGCCGCGGCAGCGGTTCGGATGCTGCGCGCGGACGGCGATCGGAGGCGTGAGCTCGGCAGTCGCGCTCGCGACCGAGTCCGGCGGCTCTTCACGAAGGAGGCGATGGTCGGCCGGACGCTCGCCGCCTACGGGCTCGCCGACCTCACGGCCGCGGCCGCAGCGCCGGGAACAGCACGACGTCCCTGATCGTGTCCTTGCCGGCCAGCACCATCGCGAGCCGGTCGATCCCGAGGCCGAGCCCGCCGGTCGGCGGCATGCCGTAGCGGAGCGCCTCGACGTAGTCGGGGTCGCCCGGCTCGCCGCCCTCTTCGCCCTGCTGCTGCTCGAACCGCGCCGCCTGCTCGTCGGAGTCGTTGATCTCCGTGAAGGCGTTTCCGAGCTCGGTGCCGCCGACGTAGAACTCGAAGCGCTCGACGATCTCCGGGTCGTCGTCGGTCGGCCGCGCGAACGGCGAGAGCTCGGCCGGGTAGTCGTAGAGAATCGTCGGCTCGAAGAGGCTCGGCTCGACGAACGAGGTGAGCGAGTGGTCGACGAGGTCGGCCCATGAGCGGTCGCGGCTCGTGTCGACCTCGCGCTCGTGTAGGCGTCCCCGCAGGTCGTCGGCGTCCCGCGACCACAGCCCTTCCGCCTCGAGCGCGTCGATGAGCTTCACACGCTGCCACGGCCGCCCCAGGTCGACGCGGTGGCCGCGGTACTCGACTTCCGTCCGGCCGAGGACCTCGCGGGCGACGGAGGCGACGAGCTCCTCCATGCGCGCCATCGTGTCGCGGTAGTCGGCGTAGGCCTCGTACCACTCGACCATGGTGAACTCGGGCTGGTGCTTGTAGGACATGCCCTCGTTGCGGAAGTCTTTGCCGAGCTCGTAGACGCGCTCGAGGCCGCCGACGATCAGGCGCTTGAGGTAGAGCTCTGTCGCGATCCGCAGGTAATAGTCGGCGTCGAGCGCGTTGTAGTGCGTCACGAACGGCTCGGCGAAGCCGCCGCCGTAGCGGGGCTGGAGGATCGGCGTCTCGACCTCGAGGAAGCCCTCGGCGTCGAGGTAGCGGCGGATCGCCGTGACCATCCGCGTCCGCAGCTCGAAGTCGGCGCGCGTCTCCTCGTTCATCAGCAGGTCGAGGTAGCGGCGCCGGTAGCGCGCCTCGACGTCGGTCAGGCCGTGGAAGGTGTCCGGCAGCGGCGTGCGGATCTTCGCGAGGAGCTCGAGCTGGTCGACCGCGAGCGACGGCTCGCCGCGCCGCGACTGCGCCGGCTTCCCCTCGACCCCGACGAGGTCGCCGAGGTCGACGTCGATCGGCCCGGTGCGGCTCGTGTCGCAGAGGAGCTGGATGCGGCCCGACCGGTCGACGAGGTCGAGGAAGACGAGCTTGCCGTGGCCGCGCCGCGCCATGACGCGGCCGGCGAGGCGGCGGGTCTCGCCGGCTTCGCCGCCCGGCTCGAGCCGCTCGGCCTCGGCGCGAACGTCGACGACCGCCGAGCGGTCGGGAAAGCGCTTCGGCATCGGCACGCGGGTGAGCGTAAACCGTGTCGAAGGTCGGGCCGAGGCTCAGCCCCAGACGAGCCAGCCGATCAGCAGGCCGAGCCCGAGCGCGAAGCCGAAGAGGAGCCAGCCGGCGGCGACGGCGCGGAGCGGCCAGCCGGCGGTCACGGGCGCCGCCACCGCCGGGGCCGGCGGAGCCGGCGCGACCGACGGCTCGGGCTCGTGCGGGTCGTCCGGCAGCGGCTTTGCCGCGAGCTTCCGGAAGGCCTCGGCATCTCCTGCGCGCGCGAGCTTGAGAAGTCGCCGCTCGCGATCGCGCAGACGAGCGGCTCGCGCGAAGGACTGCCGCTCGATCGCGCGCTCCTTCGCGCGCCGGACGCGCATGATCTCCGCCTCGAACTCGGGCCCGACGCCGAGGTCCTCGACCGGCGTCGCGCGCGGCCGCGGGACAGGACGGCGACCGGAGAGCATACGCAGGATCTCGCCTCGCACCTTGTCCGCGTCCGCGTCGAAGTCGAGCAGGATCCGGGCCGCCACGCCTTCCCTCTCGCGCACGATCCCGAGCAGGATGTGCTCGGTGTCGATGTGGTTGTGGCCGAGCGACACCGCCTCGCGCAGCGCGAGCTCGAGCACCTTCTTCGCCCGCGGCGTGAACGGGATCTGGCCCGTCGTCTCCTCGTCGCCCCGACCGACGATGCGCGCGACCTGGGCGCGCACCTCCTCGAGGGTGATGTCGAGCGACTCGAGGATCCGCGCTCCTACTCCTTCCTCCTCGCGCAGCACGCCGAGGAGCAGGTGCTCGGTGCCGATGTAGTTGTGCCGGAACCCGCGAGCCTCGTCCTGGGCGAGGACGACGACCTGACGCGCTCTCTCGGTGAACCGCTCGAACAGCTCGAGCGACAGCCTAGCGGGGCGCCCGCGGAGCTACGCGGCCTTGATTTCCAGGATCTTGTACTTGAGCGAGCCGCGCGGCGTCGTGACCTCGACCGTCTCCCCCTTCTTGTGCCCGATGATCGCCTTCCCGACAGGCGACTCGTTCGAGAGCCGGTGCTCGGCCGGATTCGCCTCAGCGGAGCCGACGATGCGGTACTCGATCGTCTCGTTGGCGTCCATGTCCTTCAGCCGGACGCGGGAGCCGATCGAGACGACGTCCTTGCTGACCTCGCCGGAGTCGATCACGCGAGCGGCCAGCAGGCGCTCCTCGAGCGTCGCGATCCGGTGCTCGAGCATCGCCTGCTCGTTCTTCGCGTCGTCGTACTCGGAGTTCTCGGCGATGTCGCCGAACTCGCGCGCGATGCGGATGCGATCGGCGACCTCGCGCCGCTTCTCGGTCGACAGGTACTCGATCTCCTGCTTCAGCTTCTCGTAGCCCTCGGCAGTGAGGATGACTTCCTTCACTTCGGCCTCCTGACCCCCTGCGAAAGAAAAACGGCGGCGCTGGGAGGCGCCGTCGCGGGCGCGGATTGTAGCCACGTGCACCAGTGCCGTCAAGGAGGCGCTCGACTACCATTTCGCGCTCTTATGCAGGTAGATCTGCGCACTCCGTGGTGGATCGGGCCGGTGGAGATTCCGACCCGTCTCGTGCTGGCGCCAATGGCCGGCGTGAGCGTGCAGGCGTTTCGCCGCCAGGGCCGGCGTTTCGGGGCCGGGCTGGTCTGTTCCGAGATGGTGAGCTGCGCCGGAATCGAGCACCGGAACGAGCGGACACTCGGCTACCTGCGGGTCGGAGCGGACGAGCATCCGCTCGCGATCCAGATCTTCGGCTCCGAGCCGAGCACGATGGCCGAGGCGGCGCGGATGGTCGAGGCGGCCGGGGCCGACGTCGTCGACGTCAACTTCGGCTGCCCGGTGAAGAAGGTCACGAAGACGGGCGCGGGCGCGACGCTGCTCGAGGATCCGGGCCGCGCGGCGGCGATCGTCGCCGCCGTGGCGGGCGCGGTCGACATCCCCGTCTCGGTGAAGATGCGCCGCGGGCTCGAGAACGGCTCGCGCGCCTGCCTCGACGTGGGCCCTCGGTTGGTCGACGCCGGAGCCGCGACCCTCACGCTGCATCCCCGCTCGGCGCGGCAGATGTACACGGGCGAGGCCGACCACGCGCTGACGGCGGAGCTCGTCGAGCGCGTGGACGTTCCGGTCGTGGCTTCCGGGGACGTCACCTCGCGCGCCCGAGCGCAGGCGGTGCTGGCGACGACGGGCGCGGCCGCGGTGATGGTCGGGCGCGGCGCGCAGGGAAACCCATGGGCGCTGCGCGAGATCCTCGGCGAGAGCGACACCGAGCCGAGCCGCGAGGAGGTCGCGGCCGAGCTCGTCCTGTTCGTCCGCGAGACGGTTCGCGAGCTCGGCGAGCGGCGCGCGTCGGGCTTCCTGAAGAAGTTCTACGGCTGGTACCTCGGCCGCGGCCGCTTCCCGCGCCCGTTCAAGCAGGAGCTCGTCCAGCTCGAGACGACGGAGGAGGTCGAGCGGCGGCTGCTCGCGGCCGCGCCCGGCGCTGCCGAGGTCGTGGAGCGCCTCGAGGCCGAACGCCCCACCGGCGACGAGGTCCTCCTCGACATGCCGATCTCGATCTACGGGGGCGGCTAGGGACGAATCGTCGTCCCTCGAACGAGGGATGCCGCACTAGTCCCACCCGGACGAGAAGTCCGGTGGGTATGGGCTACGACGAGTATCAGGGCGGCGGCCTGCGCTCGATCTCGCTCTTCGGGGTCTTCGTCGGCGCAGCCGCGGTCGGCGCGCTCGCGCTCTCGCTGCTCGCCTACACCCAGACGCACCACGACCGCTCGCAGGTCAAGGCGCTCCAGGGTCGCGTCGAGCACCAGCTCGCCGTGTTCCGCCACCGCAACGCCGCCCTGGGCAGCAAGGTGAACTCGACCGCACGCAAGCTCAAGCAGAAGGACGCCGGCATCGCCCCGCTCGCCGCGCGGACGCTGACGAGCGTCTTCACGATCAAGACGCCCGACGGCTGGCTCGGCGCCGGCTTCGCCGCCTGGCGGCAGGACGGCGACACGTACCTCGTCACCGCGAACCACGTCGTCTCGCACACCATCGAGAACAACTACGTCGACGTGAAGCGGAAGAGCGGTTCGTGGGCCGGCGAGGTGATGGTGCGCGATCCCGAGAACGACCTCGCCCTCGTCCGCGTCTCCGGGTCACCCGCCGGCGCGGCGCCCCTGTGGCAGGACGTGCACGCGGGCGCGGCGCCCCGGCCGGGTGACGAGCTGCTCCTGATCGGCAGCCCGTATGGGCTCGAGGGGACGGTGACGACCGGCATCGTCAGCCGCGTGACGAAGAAGGTGATCCAGACCGACGCCGCCGCGAACCCCGGCAACTCCGGCGGCCCGGCGATCAACAGGCAAGGCCATGTCGTCGGCGTCTTGGTCGCGGGCGGCGGCGAGAACCTCAACTTCGCCGTCCCGATCGGCCGCGCCTGCGTGAAGCTGCGGCAGTGCTAGCGACGCGCGCGGAGCCGTCGCCGCGCGCCCGTCTTTCTCGCCACCTCGAGTAGTTGTGCCGCCAGGTCGGGCGAAGCCTTCCGCTCGGCACAGGCCGCGCAGGTCGCTTCCGGCGCGTAGTCGAAATCGGCCGGGCCGGTCGTGTAGTCGCCGCAATCGGCGGTGTCGATCCCGCACAGCGTGGCCCGCGACTCCACGCGGAGATGGACCACGCCGTCACGGTGGGTGCGCAAGAAGCGCAGTTGCCCTTCCGTTTCACGCCGCAGCCCTTCCAGCAGCGACTGCATTCCCTTCTCTCCCAAGACCGCTATACGGGTCATACGTGTCGAGCATGTGACTGTCAAACGCCACCCGCGCGCCGCCCTAGCACCTCCGGCGCGGACCTGTCGCGATTGACACCATCCGACGCACCATTGAGACTGTGTCGGGGATGCGGGCGGGGAGGCTCAGGAATGTCGCGTTGGCGGCGGTAGCGGTCGTCGTGTTCCTGATGCCCGCGACGGCTCCGGCCGCGCCGATCCTCGAGAGCGTGACGGCCGCCGGCCCCGCGGTCAGCGGAACGCTGCAGGGCGCCTCAGACTGGTCGCCGGCCGTCCAGAACTGCGGTCTCGAGCCGGCGTCGTCGTTCGCCGTCGAAGGGACGTTCGACGCGAGCTTCATTGGGCGCGGCACGTATTCGGGGCAGATCCTCAGGACGTCCAGCGGCGCCTGCCCCTCCGGCTTCGACAGCGGCCCCGCGTTCTCGGTCGGCGGTGCGCTGACCTTCTCCGGCCCCGGCGGAAGCTTCGTCGCCACGATCGCCGACGGCAGCACAGGCTCCGCCTTCGAGAGTCCGCACACGACGGACTACGACTTCCAACTCCTGCTCACGATCACGGGCGGCACCCACCGCTACGCAAAGGTGGGCGGAAATCTCACGCTCACCTACAACACGAGCGCCAACTTCGTCTCTCCCTGCCCGTGCCCGTCCGACCACGGAACGCTCAGCGGCTCCGTGGTGCTCGGCGCCGGCTCCGGAACCTGACCTAGAAGCGTCCAGCTTTCCGCACGACGCAGACGACTCAGTCGCCGCCGCCTCCGTGGTCCCTGAAGGCCTCGATGGTCGCGGAGCCGCCCACCGCCTCGGGCAACGTCGTGCTTTCCGGCCTTGTTCCAGAGCACGGAGCGGCCGTCCTCGAGGTCGAAGTTCCACTGGTGGAAGCCCGAGTAGGCCTGGTGCACGCCTTCGGCGCGGACGTGACGCGTGACGACGAAGCCGCCCGGCTTCACGACGGCGAGCATGTTGCGGAGGATCGTCAGCGGGTCGTAGCTGTGGTCGAGCGAGTTGCGCGCGTAGGCGACGTCGAACGTCTCCGGGCGGAACTTGCCGAGCAGCTCCTCGCCCGCGCAGAGCTGCGTCCGGACCGGCGCTCGCCCAGGAAGGTGAGCGGCCCCGCGCCGACGTCGAGGATCGCGACGGGATCGGCGTCGAGCTCCGGCAGTCGATCCACGATGAGCGGCTCCTCGAGCGGAGCGTCCACGTCGAGCCGTCGCCGGTAGTCGTCCGGCCACAGGTAGCTGCGGGTCTCGAACCAGCGCCTCCAGAACTCGAGCTCGTGGCTCACGCCCTTCGCGCGCCACACGACCTTCCGAGCCGTGACCGTCCGGAGCAAGGCTTTGCGCAGCGGCGAGCGGAGCGACAGCGGGATGCGCCGCCACGCGGCGCTAGCGAACCATCTCAAAGCCGCTCGTCCCGAGCATCGGCCCGTATTTGCTGGCCGCCTTCGGGCCGATGCCCGGCCACACGTACCAGCGGTACGCGCCCTTCGTCAGGCGATAGCGCTTCCCCCGATACTTCCACCCCTTGCTGAGCAGGAGGGAGGGCTTCGCCGGCCACACGCTCAGCATCTTCACCGTCCCGCGGAAGAGCTGGACGTTGTAGTAGCGGGCCCCCGCGACCGCGACCCAGACGAGCTTCGGCGGCGAGGTCAGCTTCGCGCCGTCGGGCGGTGAGACGAGGAGGACGCGCTTCGGCGTCGCCGTCACAGCGACCCCTGACGAGCTGTTTCCGGCGTGGTCGACGCTCGTCAGGACGTAGCGGTACTCGACCTTGTTCTGGACGCTTCGGTCGGCGAACGTCTTCGCCTTCCCCGTGTAGATCGTCGTCTGGCGAGACCCCGGCGCGACGCCGGACCGGAGGATCTCGACGTGGTCGAAGTCCTTCGCCTTCGGGAGCTTCCACGTGAGCCGCACGAGCTTGTTGCCGACGGTGACCTTGAGGCCGCTGACGTCGTCGGGCGGCGTGCGGTCGACGACGGGCGGCGGCGGCTGCGGCGTGCCCGGCGGCGGCTGCGGCCGCACGGTCAGCACCGCGGTCGCGCGGGCGCTGTTCCCGCTCGCGTCGGTTGCCGTGAACGTGATCGTCGTCGCTCCGACCGGCAGCACCGCCGGCGCGTCGTTCGTGATCGTCGGGTGCGGATCGACGATGTCGCTCGCCGAGGCTGCGGCGAGGAACGCCTGGACCGGATCCGACGCCGAGGGGATGCCGGTGTCGCTCGTGGCGTTCACGAAGCTTGCGGGCGGAACGACGATTCGCGGCGGCGTCGTGTCGACGACGGTGACGTCGAAGCTCGCGGAGGCAGTGTTCCCGTGCGAGTCGGTCGCCGTGCACGTCACCCTCGTCCTACCGAGCGGGAAGGTTTTCCCCGAGCCCGGCGTGCAGGTGACGGGGAGCGGCCCGTCGAGGTCGTCGACGGCCGTCGGCAGGACGTAGTTGACGTGGGAGCCGTCGGGGCCGTCGGCCTCGCGAGTGGAACTCGCCGGGACGCCGGTGAGCACGGGCAGCGTGGTGTCGGTGAGGACGACCGTGACGGCGAACGTCTTCTGCGCCGTGTTCGAGTGGGCGTCGGTCGCGGTGCAGGTGACCGTCGTCGTCCCGACCGGGAAGGTCGTCCCCGAGGCAGGGCTGCAGCTCGGCGCGATCGGCCCGTCGAGGTTGTCGGAGGCGCTTGCGGAGTAGGTGACGACGGCGCCGCCCGGATTCCCCGTCGTGACCGTGAAGTCCCCCGGAGCTGTCAGCACCGGCGGCGTCGTGTCGACGAGGTCGACCTCGACGTGGAAGGAGCCCGAGGTCGAGTTTCCGTGCGAGTCGGTGGCGGTGCACGAGACCGTCGTCGTCCCGATCGGGAAGGTGCTCCCGGACGGCGGCGAGCAGCTCGGCGCGATCGGGCCGTCGACGTCGTCGTTCGCGCTCGCGCTGTAGGTGACGACCTTGCCGCCCGCGCTCTCGCTCGTCGTCGTGATGTCGGACGGGAGCGTCAGCACCGGCGGCGTCGTGTCGACGATGCTGACGGTGACCGAGAACGAGGCCGAGCCGGTGTTGCCGTGAGCGTCGGTCGCGGTGCAGGTGACGGTCGTCGTCCCCACGGGGAAGTTGCTGCCCGACGCCGGGCTGCACGTGGGTGTGAGATCGCCGTCGACGACGTCGTGGGCCGTCGCCGCAGGATAGGCGACGGTCGTGCCGCCGGGATTGGTCGTCGTCGCGGTCTGATCGCCCGGAACCGACACGCTCGGGGGCGTCGTGTCCTGGATCGTGATCGTGGCCGACTTCGACACCGGCGTGCCGTCGAGCGTCGTCGTCTGACACGTGACGGTCGTCGTCCCGAGCGGATAGTGGCCCGTGACGTCGAAGTCGCCGGTGCCGGCCGTCCCGGCCGGGATGTCGCAGGTAGCTGGGAGCGGCGTGCCGGTGTCGGGATCGAACGCCTTGACGTTGTACGTGGCGTCGGCCCCGTCGGGCCCCGTCGCCTCCGCGGTCGCGTCGGTGACGCGAAGCGGCGGTGGCGCAGAGCTCCCGGCGCTCGGAACGAGCAGGCAGAGCACGATGGGCAGGACGAGAAAGACTCGCCGAGGCCAACCGCCTCTGTTGATGCTCCGCAAGCTGTCGATGGTGCTCCCCCTCGCGGCCCCGGGTCGGAACCGAAATCGTGCGTCGCAAAGGTATCCGATGTTCAGGCCGGTTGGAAGTAGCTGGAGGGCACGACAGTTCCGACTTGAAGAAATACGTTCGAAGATGAGATGCTTCGTGCCAAGGGAGAGGTGGAACTGCGGCTCAACACCGGTCTGCTGCGGCGGGCGCGTCGGCGACGCTCGCACCTCGGGCGCGCCGTCGTCACGCTCGGCTTCTGGCTCGTGCCCTGTCTGCTCGTCCTCGGGCTCGCCTACCTCGTCGCCAGCCGCGGCTAGCGAACGCCTCGTCGGCGCCTCAGGGGGTGACCGGACGGCACAAGGGTGCTACCGTGGCCCCGTCTGGGGATTGGGCAAGGAGGGGGTATTGCAGGAGCGACGAGGACAGGCCGGCCGTGTGGTCGCGATCGTCTTCGTCGTGGCGGTCGTCGCCTTTGCCGGGCTGGCGACCTCCGCGGCGCTCGCGGGCAGGGGATTCGCGTCGATCCTGACAACGACCATCGCTCCGGAGCCCGCGCCGCCGACGACCGCTCCCTCGCCCGACCCCGCGCCGAAGCCGCCTCCGCCGCCGCCCGCGCCCCGGCACGTCTCGCCGCCTCCGCCTCCCCCGCCGCCGCCCGCGCCGGTGCACGTCTCGCCGCCCCCGGCTCCGGTCGCGACGCCGCCGCCGGTCGTGACGCCGCCGCCCGCGCCCGTCCAGGTCGCGCCTCCCCCGCCCCCGGTTACGCACGCGCTCGCGCTGAAGCCCAAGCCGAAGCCCCGTCACGTGCATCGCCGCGTCCTCCGACCCGCCGAGCCTGTCCCGATCAGCCGCGCCTCGGGTGGTCCTGCGCCGTCGGCCGTGAACGTGGTCTTCACACCCGCGGCCTCCTACTCGAGAGCCGTCGCGACCACCGTCGCCACGGGCACTCCAGGCCCCTCCCGGGCGCGTCTCTTCTTCCTCGCGGCCGTGGCCCTGGGTCTCCTGCTCGTGGTTGCCGCGGCCCTGCCGGGGCACGCTCTCCGGCCGGCGCTCGTGCACGAGGTCGTCGTCGTCCACCGGATCGACCTCGTCCTCGTCGGCGTCTCGATCGTCCTGATCGTCGGGACGCTCTACCTGCTCGCCGGCTAGCGCCGCGCCAGCCGGAGGGAGTCGTGCTCGTCGACGCGCGGAGCCTCGCCGCCGGAGCCAGCCTGGAAGCCGACGTCTGCGTCGTCGGAGCCGGGCCGGCCGGCCTCGCGGTGACCTCGGAGCTCGACGGGCGCGGGCCGAGCGTGGTCGTGCTCGCCGGGTCGGCGGAGGCCACGCCCGGCGAGGTCTCCGGCGACCCGTACCCGGCGATCGTGGACACGCGCGCCGGCGGCGTCGGCGGCACCGCGGCGCTCTGGGACGCGGAGCTCTCGCCGGGCAGCTTCGGCGCCCGCTACGCGCCGCTCGCGCCGATCGACTTCGAGGAGCGCGACGGAATCCCCGGAAGCGGCTGGCCGTTCGACCGCAGCGAGCTCGATCCCTTCTACGCTCGTGCCCACGACCTCTGCGTCGCCGGGCCGTACGACTACGAGCCGGCGGACGCGGAGGCTCTGCTTTCGGTCGACGGGGTCGCGACCGGCCTCTTTCGCTTCGGCCTTGCCGAGCCGTTCACGCAGGCGCAGCGGGACCGCCTCGCGCAGAGCGACGCGGTTCGCGTCCTCACCGACGCGACCGTGACGAGAATCGGCACCGCCGAGGGAGGCGGCGCCGTCAGCCACGTCGAGGCGGGCTCGGAGCCGGGACAGACGTTCTCCGTTCGAGCGCGTGCCTACGTCCTCGCCGCCGGCGGGATCGAGAACCCGCGCCTGCTCCTCCTCTCCGGCCTCGGCGCCGGCCGCGACCTCGTGGGGCGCTGCTTCATGGACCACCCCACGATCCGGTGCCGCCTCGAGCTCGAGGGCGATGGGGCCGAGCTCGGCTTCTACGACGTGCACGGGCTGGCGCTCGGCCGCCTCGAGCTGCCGGAGGAGACGATGCGGCGAGAAGGCCTCTTGAACGGCGGCTTCATCCTCGCGCCCGCGCGCGACCGGGAGCTGCGGGCGACCACTGCAGCCAAGGCGATGGTGGACGCGATGCACGAGCGCCGCCTGCCGCCGCAACCGTTCCGGACGGTGGGGGACGCGCTCGCCGGCATCGACTCGATCGCGTTCGCGGCGCACCGGCGGCTCGCACGTGCCGCACCCGCGCTCGCGCCGAGCCTGCGCCTCTGGCGCCGCTCTGCGCTCCTCGACACGCTCGGCCTCGGCCCTGTCTCCGGCTGGTCGAGCTTCCGCCAACGCAGCCGCGCCTACGACCTCTACCACGTGATCGAGCAGGCCCCCGACCCCGAGCGGCGGGTGACGCTCGGGTCGGAGCGAGATCGCTTCGGCCTCCCGCTTCCGAGCCTGCGCTGGTTCGTCGGGGCGCGAGAGCTCGAGAGCGCCGAGCGAGCCCAGGAGCTGATGCGGGCCGGCTTCGACCGACACGGCCTCGGCCGCCTTCGGACCGGACGCGAGCTGGCGCCTGACGGAGATCTCCTGGCGGCGGTCCATCCGAGCGCCCACCACCACCTCGGGACGACGAGGATGCACGAGCCGGAGCGTCACGGCGTGGTCGACGCCGACGCCCGTGTCCACGGCCTCGCGAACCTCTTCGTCGCCGGCGGCTCGGTCTTTCCGACGAGCGGCTTCGTGAATCCGACGCTCACGATCGTCGCGCTTGCCCTTCGCTTGGGCGCCCACCTGCGCCAGGATGTGATGAGGTGAGCGAAGAACAGCCTCTCGTCTCGATCTGCATGCCGGCGTTCAACGCGGAGCGCTGGATCGCCGTCGCGCTCGAATCGGCGCTCGGGCAGACCTACGCCGACTTCGAGCTCGTCCTCGCCGACAACGGCTCGACCGACCGGACGCTCGAGATCGCGCGGTCGTTCGATGACCCGCGGATCCGCATCGAGACGGCGACGGAGACGATCGGCGCGGTCGCGAACCACAACCGGGCGATCCGGCTGTCGAGGGGAGCCTTCGTGAAGCTGCTCCACGCCGACGACCTGCTGCACCCCGACTGCGTCGAGGCGATGGTCGAGCTCGCGTTCTCCGACGACGCGATCGGTCTCGTCTTCGCTCCCCGGGAGGTGCTGCTGGAGGAGGGCTCCGACCCGGAGTGGGCCGAGCGGTTCGCGCGTCCGCACGAGCGCTTCGAGCGGCTCGAGCAGGTCAGCGAGGGACGTGACCTCTTCCGCCAGCTGCTCGCGGCCGGCTTCGAGGAGAACTGGATCGGCGAACCTTCGGCGGTGCTCCTGCGTCGCCGGACGCTCGAGCGCGTCGGCCTCTTCAACGAGCGCCTCTACCAGATCGCCGACCTCGAGCTCTGGGCGCGGATCGCCTACGACCATCGACTGGCGTTCGTCGACCGGTACCTCTCCGTCTACCGACACCACGAACAGTCGGGAACGGCCGAGAACGCGCGCGCCCGCCGCGACTGGTTCGATCGGATGTGGCTCCTCGAGGGGCTCTTGACGATTCCCAACCTGACGGAGGAGGATCGGCGCGACCTCCGCCGCCTCCGCCGAACGACGCTTCGGCAGGCGCTGCGGAGCCAGGTCGGCCGACTCGTGCAGCGACGCTGGACCCCGGAGCTGCCGTCGTACCTCGCCTACCGCACGCGCGCGGGAGTCGGCGAGCAGCCGAGGCTCCACGAGGCGCTCGACCACTCGGGAGCCGCCGAGGCTCAGCAGGTCTCGACGCCGGGCAGCTGACCGAGCTCTTCGACGAGCCGTAGGAGCTCGCCGCTCGCGGCGCACTCCGCGAAAGCGCGTACTCCCTGTAGGGCGCCGCGCCCGGCGTAGTGGCGGAGGACGGCGACGAGGGCGAGTCGCGAAGCACGTCGCGGATCACCCCGCAGGCCGAGCTCCTCGTCGAGGAGGTCGGCGGCCAGGCGAGCCGCGTGCTCGCCGGCGGACGCCGCCTCGGCGAGCATCCGCAGGCCGACGTCGACCGCCGGGCGCTTCGCTCCCGCGCGCAGCCCGAGGAGGTCGAGCACGAGGAGCATGGCGTCACGTCCCGGAACGGCCCACTCGTCCGCCGCGTCCAGCGCGATGATGCTCCCGTCGTCGGCCACGATCAGGTTCCCGGTCACGAAGTCGCCGTGCTCGAGCACGACCTCGGTGTGCGTTGCCTCGAGCGCTTCGAGCTCGGCCGTGCACCGCTCGACCACCTCAGGGTGGAGACCGGCCGCGAGCCGCTCCAGGGCGCCCTCCGCCGTTCGCAGAGAGCGGCCGCGGGCGTCGCCGTCGATGCTGCGTCGCCGTCGCGAGAGCAGCGGCAAGGCGCCCTGGAGCACGTGGATCTCCCGCCGGCGGCGCTCGCTCCGACGGATCGGGGCGCTGAGCCACCGGCGGCCGTTCCAGCCGGCGACGAGCCGCGCGCTCGTCACGTCCTCCGCCGCGAGCCGCGGGCGGTGGTGGATCTCGCGCCGGCTCCAGTCGATCGTCTTGATGTCGCCGCGGCAGTCGGCTGTCCCGGTCACGACCGTCGGAGCGGCGTCCGGCGGCGCGTCCTTCCGCGCGAGCGCGAAGAAGCTCGGCGCAACCTCGAGACCGGCCCCGGGAGAGTGGGCCGCGATCGCTCCGACCAGACGGCGCGCTGGAGACGAGTAGTGGTACGTGTGCCTCAGGTAGAACGCCCAGGCCAGCCGGAAGTCCTCCTCGTCGAACACGAACTGCGGCTGGCCGTAAGACGGCAGCGCGACGGCGAGCCGCGCTCGGAGATCCGCGTCGCGCAGGAGCCGAAGGAGCATGCGCCGGGAGTGGGTGTAGGTGGTGACGCGTCCATGCCCCGCGAGGCGCGCGTATGTGTCGCCGAGGCGCCGTGGGAGCAGCGAGACGAACCGCAGACCGACGTGCTCTTCCGCCATGCCGCCGAAGTACTGCGCCCCGAAGCGGTTCTCGATCCCGAGGAGGAGCACCCCACCCGGCCGGAGGACCCGCGCGACCTCGCGAAGCACCGCCCGCTGCGTCGCAACCGGATCGCGCGACCCCGTGCTCGTCCACTCGAGGACTCCGACCATGGTGACCAGGTCGCAGAGCGCGTCGCCCACCGGCAGCTCGAGCGCGTCGGCATGCGCGACGGTCGCGTTGCGCAGGCCCTCGGCCTCGAGGCGCGCGGACGTCAGCCGCACGCGTGCGGGCGCCGGGTCGACGGCCAGGACGTGGCGCGCGGAGCGCGCGAGCGCGATCGTGCTCGTGCCGAAGCCGCACCCGAGGTCGAGCACGACTCCCGAGGCCTGCGGCAGCGTCCGCGCGAGGTCGAAGCGTCCTTCCCAGATCGGGTTCCCGATCTCGAATCCGGCCTCCTCGGCGTGCGCCGCGATGACCGTCTCCGTGCACGCGGGAGGCGCCAGCCCGTCGAGGAGCGGCTCGAGGACGGAGACGACGTCGGCGTCGAGCTCCTGCCGGAACGTGCCCTCCGGATGGCCGACGCCGATCGTCCCGGCGCGCGGGCCGCGCTCGTAGGCGGTGCCGCAGAACTCGCAGCGGAGCACGGCGCCGTCCTCGCCGAGCGGGCCGAGGCACCGCAGACAGTGGAGGCCGAGCAGGCGCGGGAGGGCGCCCGCTCCTTCGGCAGGCGACGGTTGCTCGACGTCGGTCACGTCCGGCACTGTAGAAGGCGCACGTGAAGACGGAGCGTGGGGTCCGGAGGAGCGTCCTCTTCCACTTCGTCGGCAGCGCGACGACGAAGCTCGCCCCGCCGGCGACTCAGTTCCTCCTCCTGCTGATTGTCGCGCGGCAGAGCAGCGTCGGCGAGGTCGGGAAGCTCGCGCTCGCCTCCGCCGCGAGCTTCGCCTGCGGCGCGATCGCCGACATCGGCTTCGCGACGACGCTCTCCGTGCCCTCGGCCTACTTCGGTCTGGCGAAGCCTCCCGTCCGCGGCACGCGCCGCGTGCGGGTCTTCGCAGCGCTCGGCGGGGTGGTGCTCTACGTCGTCTTGTGGGGCGCAGGCCTCGGTGGGCACGACGCACGCTTCCTGATCGTCGCCCCGCTCCCGTTCGTCCTCACCCTCTCGTACGGCTACTCCGGTGTCGTCAACGCGGCCGGTGTGCTCTGGTGGGAGGGCGGCGTCGCCGTCGTCGAGGCCGCGGTCGTCCTCGCCGTCACGCTCGCGCTCGTCCAGACCTCCGACGCCGCGCTGGCCGCAGCGCTCGTCGGCCTTGTCGCCGGCCGGAGCGTCGGGCTCGTCGCACGAGCGCTCGTCATCCGCCGGCTCCCGCAGGCCGAGCTCGCGCCGGCGAGCGTCGTCCGGACCCAGGCGCCGTTCGCGGCCAGCACGCTGCTGACGGTCGCGCAGGGGCAGATCGAGCTGCTCGCCCTCGGCTTCGTCGGCAGCTTCGCGTTGGCCGGCGTCTACGGGCCGCTATTGCGAACGGCCTTGGGGTTGCTCCTCGTCGCCGAAGCGGTGAGCTGGGGGCTCTACGGCGGCGTCGGGAGGACACCGGAACGGCAGCAGCGGCTCGTCCGCGCCTGGACGGGCGTCGGCCTCGGCCTCGGCGCCGCCTTCGCGCTCGTCTTCGCGCTCGTCGCCCACCCGTTCCTCGAGTTCCTCCTCGGGCGCCACGTCGCCGACGCGCGCGGCGCGATCGTCCTGCTCGCGTTCGTCGTCGCGACGCGCTTCGGCTCGTTCGTCCTGACCGTGCCGCTCGTCCGGGCGGGCCGGCAGCGCGAGCAAGTGCCGATCGTCGCCGCCGCGACCGCCGTGCTCGCCGTGCTCGGGCCGATCGCCGCCGCGTCCAGCTCGCTGACCGGCCTGGCCGGCTCGCGCCTGGCGAGCGAGGCCGTGATCGCGCTCGGGTATCTCGCGCTCGTCCGGCGCGGGCCCTCCTCGCGGTCGCTCGCTCCGCCGCCCCCCGCGCCCGCCGGGAATCCCGGCCACGGCGGCTCGCGCCTACGCCTGCTCGTCCTCGCGCCGTTCGCGCCGTCGCTGCACGCGACCCATGGCGGAGCGCGCGTGGCGGCGCAGCTCCTCGACCGGCTCGGCGAGCGCCTCGAGGTCGGGCTCCTCTGCTTCGGCGACCACGGGGAGGTTCCCGTCGGCCACGAGCTCGAGGCTCGACTCGGCGTGATCGTCGAGGTCCCGCGGCGCGACCATGACCGGACGCTTCGCGGGCGCGCCGTCCGCAGCGTCCGCTCGCGGGCCGGGCTCCTGCTCGGACGGCCGATGTGGACGGACGACGTCGCCGACGGCCGCTATCGCGCGACGCTGCGCGAGCTCGCCGAGCGCTGGCGGCCCGATCTCGTCGTCATCTTCTATCCGATCATGGGCTACTACCTGGACGAGCTCGCCCGCATCCCGGCGCCCCGCGTCCTGATCGAGCCCGATCCGGCCTCGTCGGCGGCCGCCGAGCGGGCTCACTGGCAGCCGGCCTGGGGACGGCTCGTCCACCGGCTCGACGCGCGCGCCTGGGACGGCTTCGAGCGCCGCGTCCTCGCGGGCGTGGACGCCGCCGTCGTCTTCGCAGAGCAGGACCGGCTCGCGCTCGCCGACGCGGCGGGCGACACGCCGCTCATCCGCATCCCGTTCGGCACCGACTTCGTCGAGCGGCCCGAGGCGCCGGTCTCGGACGAGCCGAGCGTCCTCTTCGTCGGCAGCTTCCTCCACGCGCCGAACTACGACGCCGCCGAGCGGCTCGCCCGCGACATCCTCCCACTCCTCCGCGCCCGCCGGGGCGACGCGCGCCTCTTCCTCGTCGGCGACCGGCCGCCCGGGGACCTCGAGGCCACCGACGGCCTCGTCGTCACCGGCGTCGTCCCGGATCTCGCGCCGTACTACGCGCGCGCGGCGGTCACCGTCGCGCCGCTCCGGCTCGGCGGCGGCATGAGGGTCAAGGTCGCGGAAGCGCTCGCCGCGGGGAAGCCGGTCGTCGCCACGCGGCTCGCGGTGTCAGGGCTGGCCGTGGAGGACGGAGAGCACGTCCTGCTCGCGGAGACCGACCAAGAGTTCGCCGACTGCATCGCGCGGCTCCTCGACGACGCCGCGCTCCGCCGCAGGCTCGGGGCCGCGGCCCGAGCCTGGGCGGAGGCGAACCTCGGCTGGGACGCCGTCGTCGAGCAGCACGAGCGCCTCTACAGAGGGCTCGTGGAGCGCGCACGGACCCCGGCCGGCCGACGGGAGCGCGCGAGCTCGTAGACCGCCTCGTGCTGGTCGAGCCACTTCGCGACCGCCGCGTCGTCGGGGGGCGGGATCGAGCGGACGAGCTCGTCCCAGACCGACGGCTCGGCCAGCCTGCGCGCGGCGGCGACGAGCCCCTCCGGGCTGGGCTCCGCCGTCACGACTCCGAAGAAACAGGAACGGAGCTCTCCGAGGCCTCCGCGATTCGACACGAGGATCGGCCGTCTCGCCGCGAGCCATTCGGCGACGGAGTACGGCGGCGCCCCGGGCTCCTCCCAGATCGACGGGAGAATGGCGAGATCGGTCGATTCGAGGAAGCGGTGCTTGGCCTCGCCCTGCACCCTGCCGACGTAGCGCACCTCGCCGCGCGCCGCCGCGGCCTCCACGAGGCCGCGCAGTCGTCCGGCGCCGGCGATCTGGACGGTGTAGCCGACGTCCGAAATCGTGGGCGCCGCCGCGAGCAGCACCTCGATTCCCTTCACGCGATCCAGCGCGCCCAGATAGCCGATCGTCCGGGGCGGCACGCGAGGTGGCCCGAGCGGTGCGTCGTCGAGCGGAGCGATCGGAATCCGGAGGAGGTGGAACCTCGCGTCAGGAAAGAGGCCCTCGTGGCGCCGGCGGAGGTAGTCGGACACGGCGACGACGTCGCCGACGGCCTCCGTCCAGCGCGCGAGACGCCCGGCGCGAATCCGGCAGAACGTCGGATGAGAGCAGCACGGCGTGCCGTCGCGACGCTGGAACGTGACCCGCGGGCACAGCAGGTAGTAGTCGTGGATCGTGTGCACGACGGGAACGTCGAGCCGGCGACAGACCTCCCAGATGGCTGTGCTGATCCCGGAGAGATTGTTCGTGTGGACGACGTCCGGCCGAGTGGCCGCGACAGCCTCCTGCAGCCGCCGGCCGGGGTTCGCGACGACGTCGCCGAGGTGATTCGCGAGCCTCCGCCGGTTGTCGTCGCGCCAGTCCGTCGCGTGCAGGACTACCGTCCTGCCGTCCAGGGGGTCGTGCTGCACGGGGAACGAGCTGAGGACGTTCGCCTCGTGGCCTCGGCGCTCCAACCCCTGCGCTATCTCGCAGACGTACCTCTCGGCGCCGCCGTGAGCCAAGTCGGCTCCGTGAGCGTTGACCAGCAGGACCCGCATCGACCCGCTCTAGCCTACGCACCCCCTCGGCGGCACCGCGTCAGCACCTCGTCGCCGCCGAACGCGGCGCGGCGGCAGAATAGGCGGCGGACGGCGAGGTTCGACGCGTTCGAGCCGAAGTGGCGCGAGCCGTTCGGCTCGGTCTCCCGGTTCCAGCGCCGGCCGAGCAGGAGCCCGTTTGCGCGCGCGAGGTCGCGGGCGAGGCCGGAGCCCCGCTTCGATGCCGGCGGGTCGAGCTCGACGAAGAACGACGCCGGCCGCAGGTGCGGGAAGAGGTAGTAGACGAAGACGTCGTTTGCGTCCGTGCAGCGGAGGTCGGTCGGGCCGACGAAGAGCGAGCCGTTTCGCGGCGCGAGGCGAGCCGTCGCGTCGACTGCGCGCTGCAGGCTCCGCGCGGCGGTGCGTCGTCGATCCGGAAGTCGCGGCCGGCGGACGAGACAAGGTGGGAGTGCGTCCGCCCGAGCGCGAGCTTCGCGTTGCGCGCGACGCCGCCCCGGAGGTAGTGGATGCCGAGGAAGAGCGCGAGGACGGCCGCGCCGGCCACGACGGCCCCGCCGGCAGGTCGGCGCGACGCCAGCTCGGAGACGGCTGCGGGCAGGGCTGTGAAGGCGACGAGGCCGCCGGCGGCGAGGTGCGGCGCGTCCGCCCGCCAGAGGGCGTACGGGATCTGAAGCGCCGCGAAGAGGCCGAGCGCGCAGAGGAGGCGCCCACGGAGGGCGCGGCTCCTCAGTCCCACCGCCGCCGCGAGCCCAATCAGCAGAACGGCGACCACGTACCCGGCGAGGAGGCGGCCGGAGTCGCCGCCGATCGTGATCGGCAGGCGTCGCGCCCGGCCGGTCGCGACGAGGTCGTCGAAGACCCGGTGGAGGCGACCCCCATCGGCCGCCAGCCCGAGCGGCACGTAGGGCGCGAGCCGTACGAGGCCCAGTGCGCCGAGGGCGAGCGACTGCCGGCGCGCACCGAGGAGGAGCGGCGCGAGCGCGAGCACCGTCACCGCCGCGGTCTCGGCCCTGAAGAGCCCGGCGAGGCCGGCGACGAAGCCGGCGGCGACGAGGCTCGCGGCGCGCCCGCGCCGCAGTCCGCCACGCGAGCGCGAGCGCGACGAGCCCGAGCGCCTGTGCCGCGAGGTCGCTGTCGAACGTGACGCCTCCGGCTGCGGCGACGCACGCGCCGAGGATCCCGCCGGCGAACGCGGCGACGCGACCCCACGGCAGGAGCAGCCAGTAGAGCGCGACACCGAGGAACAGCCGGACGGCGAAGCCGACCGCGCGCTCGGCGCCGAGCGTCGAGCCGAAGACGCGGAAGACGGCGGCCGCGACGTACGGCTGGCCGGGCCCATAGAAGGTCTCGAAGTCGCGGTAGGGCAGGTCGCCCTGGAGCACGCGCGTCGGGAACGCGACGACGATCCCCTCGACGAACTCGGAGCCGGCCGCGACGAACGCAGGGCGAAGAGGAGCGCGGTCAGCAGCGCGAGCAGTGCGCCGACGGCGACATCGGTACCGAGTCGCGGCCGCAGCCCGGCATGCATGTCGGCAACGTAGCTACGCGGCGAGCGCCTCGTCCACGTCGGGCCACGCGAGGTCGCGCTCCGAGATCACCCTCCGCTCCGCGTCCGGCCACGCGATTCCGAGCTTCGGGTCGTCCCACCGCAGGCCGCGCGCCGCGTCCGGCGCGTAGGGAGCGGACATCTGGTACCAGACCTCGCTCGCGTCCGCGAGCGTCTGGTACCCGTGCGCGAACTGCTCGGGCACGTAGAGAGTGCGGCGGTTCTCCTCCGTGAGCTCGACGGCGACCCAGTCGAGGAAGGTCGGCGAGCCGGGCCGCAGGTCGACGACGACGTCCCAGATGGCGCCACGGGTGCAGCGGACGAGCTTCGTCTCGGCGAACGGCGGGAGCTGGAAGTGGAGGCCGCGCAGCGTGCCCGCCACGCTGTTGTAGGCGATGCTGGACTGCGAGACCCGGGCGTCGAGGCCGTGCGCAGCGAGCTCCTCGCCGTCCCAGACGCGCGCGAACAAGCCGCGCTCGTCCGCCTGCGGCTCGACGTCGATCGTGAAGGCTCCGGCGAGGCGCGTCTCGGTGAAGATCACGCCGCCTCCCGGCGACGGAGGCTGCCGTCGAGCTTCCCCTCGTCGAGCAGCGCGCGCAGCCGCTTGAGCCGCGTATACCGGGCCCCGTCGAACTCCTCCCACGTGAGGCCGACGTCGCGGTAGGCGTCGGCGAGCTCCCGCGTCCCCTCGCGCGCCGTCCACTCCGCGCGGTGCTCGGGAAACGCCGCCTCGAAGCGGCCGAAGTCGACGCGGTAGCTCCGCGGATCGGTCGAGGCGCCTTCGGCGAACTCCACGTCGCACTCCGGCAGCACCTCGTGCACGAGGCCCGCGAGGTCGCGGATCCGGTAGTTCTCGGCCGTGGCGCCGACGTTGTACGCCTGGTTGTGCACGAGTGCACGAGGCGCAGTTAGGACGCCGAGGATCGCGCGGCCGACGTCGCGGACGTGGACGATCGGCCGCCACGAGCTGCCGTCGGAGAGGAGCCGGATGCGGCCGGTCGTGAACGCCCAGCCGACGAGGTTGTTCAGGACGACGTCGAGGCGGAGCCGCGGCGAGGCGCCGTAGGCGGTCGCGTTCCGGAGCGACACCGGCGAGAAGCCCGAGTCGGCGAGCTCCGACAAGCCCTCCTCCGCCCGCACCTTGGACTCCGCGTACGCGGTCAACGGCTTGAGCGGCGCGTCCTCGTCGAGGACGTCGTCCCGGCCGGAGGCGCCGTACATGCTGCAGGAGGACGAGAAGACGAAGCGGCCGACGCCGGCCTCCCTCGCCGCGCGGGCCAGCCGCAGCGTCCCGTCGAGGTTCACGTCGTACGTCCACTCGGGGTTGAGGTCGCCGAGCGGGTCGTTCGAAAGCGCCGCGAGGTGGACGACGGCGTCGAAGCCGGCGAGCTCGGCGGCGGTGACGTCGCGCACGTCGCCCTGCCGCTCTTCGACCCGCCCCACCTCGGGGCCGAAGTCGCAGCCGCGGTAGAGGAAGGCGTCCAGCCCCACGACGTCGTGCCCGGCCTCCGCGAGCTGCGGCGCGACGACGGCGCCGATGTAGCCGTGGTGGCCGGTGACGAGGACCCTCATTCGATGAGCTCCGCGTCCGCGAGTGCGTCGGCCGCGGCCGCGACGACCGCGAACGGAAGCCCCGCCCGCTCCGCCGTGTCGAGGAGCGAGCGCGTGCCGTCCGCCTGGTTCAGCACCCACATCAGCGCGCGCTGGAACGCCTCGTCCTCGCGCGGCACGCCGGCGCTGATCTCGCGATAGAGGCCGCGCCGGCCGAGCTGCGGCTCGCCGTAGGGGCTCCGCGAGCGGTAAATGCGGTCGCGCTCCAGCACGTCGAGGATCTCGAGCAGCGCGGCGAGCGAGCCGCCGAGGCTCTCGGGCCCGATGAGGTCGAGGTCGTCGGCCGAGCTGTGGTACTCCGGGTACAGGCCGTGCGGGGTGCGCGTGAACGCGCCGACCGGAAGATCGAACCCGGGCGAGCAGAACTG